>JAFTEK010000154.1 GCA_017453705.1 Treponema sp. | reverse complement strand
CTGAGAAGGAAAAGGCCAAGAAGGAGGCCGAGGCAAAGAAGGAGCAGGACGCCAAGAAGGATTCAGAGCCTCTTTCTACTGTTCCAGCCCAGCCGACGACCGTAGAGTACAGGGATTCAAGCTTGGAAAGCTCCTCCTCGTCGGATTAGGAGCTTGAGCCTGTTTTTAAACTCGGTCACTTTTGAAACAGGCTCAGGTCTTAAACCTGGCCTTACAAATTGCCGACAATCTAGCAAACGGTCTTTGCCTGATGAAAAAGATTCTACGTTTGCTGCTGCTTTTCTTTTTACTTTACTCATCCGTTGCTGCCCTTTATGCTGCCTCCGCGGAGGAGGGCGAGAAGTCTGCCCTTACCCTCCGTGCCAATGCCCTGCAGAAGGAAAATGTGCGGGAAAGCCTCAAATATCTGACCAGCCATATTGACCTTGCAAAGAATGCCTCTGAGAAAAGGTCAATACTCTATTATACGGCCACACTCGAGGAGTCTCTCGGTCAGTTTGTGGCGGCCTCATCAACTTATGCCGCCGCCGCATCAATAGATGCCGCTGATGCTCCGGGAATGCCTGCGGCAAGCAACGCCGAGCTTTTTCTCTTTGCCGCAAGATCCAGCCTTGAGGCCTGCGATTTTCAGAGCGCGGATTCTTATCTGGACGCACAGGCATTGAATTCTTGCGATGATGATAAGCTTATCGCCATGAAGAGGCTTTTGTCCGTATGGAGCGCATTGTGCAAGGCGAATGACTACAATGAGGCAAAGGCTGTGGCCTCCAGGCTGGAAGATTTTGTAGATGATGCAAAGCTTGTGGATATTCGGAGAAATGTATTGTTCACCCTTTGGTATGTTACTGAAGATTCCAAGTGGAAGGACGCATTGGTAAAAGACTATCCCAAAAGCCCGGAGGCTGCGATTGCTGCCGGAAAGGGGGTGGTCATGGCGATGCCTTTCTGGTATTTTATGCCAAGGGCCTCCTTGCAAAACAATAATAAGTCTGAGGCTTCTTCTGGTGTGGCAGCTGGTGACAGCGGGGAACGCAAGAAGCCTTCTGCCGTCCGTGAGCAGATAGGTTTTTTCCGGGAGAGGGAGAATGCCCAGAAGCTTGTTGAGCGGGCGGGCAAGAGCGGTTTCACGGCGTATTATTACAGCGAGGTTCGCTCTTCCGGGACGGAATACTATGTGGTTGTGGTGGACGAGGACGAGGAAGGCAGCATAGGAAAAAAGTTACGAAGCGCGGGCTTTGATTGTTATCCAATAAAGGATTGATTTTCCATTGCCGATTATAACAGTGAGCGAGGGGATTATATGACAAAATTTTTCACGCACAAATTCTTTATGGCGGCCCTTGTCTTGGCCGCTCTCGTCGTTAATTCGGCTGCTGCAACCGCTATTTCTTTTCAGGTTGTTCAGCACGACCCGACCCAGGACAAGATTCGCTCGTCTTCTTATGTCATGGAGACAGCTCTCTTTGACAATTTCTTTGACTCAGGCCATGTTACGACAAACATTCCGACGACGACCTCTGCGTCCCAGGAAGAGGACGAGGATATCTTTTTCAGGTCTTTGTCTGACTCAAGGGAAGGCTTGTGCAAATACCTTATAATAATTCTTATTGACTATGATTCAGCTGCATCCAAGAATCCTGATGCTGTCTTGCTGAGCAACATAAAATCTGTTGGATGGATCTTGTACGATACTGAAAGTGAGGCTATGCTGGAAAAAGGGGAGCGTGTCGTTGGTAAAGTCCCGGATAAATCTAATAACATCCGGGGTGTGAAGGCTTTTGCCAAGCAGATTTCCGCTGACATTAACTCAGCCGTGGGCAAGAGATAGGGTTTGCGTATGAAGAGGATTTTTGGCTTTTTCTTGTTTCTGGCTGCCGCTGCCGCCTCCGTGTTTGTGTATGCCGTTGAGCAAAAGGACGGCTACCTGTACGGAGACCTTTCTATTGCATACAACAACGAGCTTCCTTCCGGCCTTTTTGCCAAGTCCAGGAATTACCTGCCGGGTGACACCCTTCGTATAAGCAACCCGTTTACAGGAGAGGAGATAAGCGTCCTGAACCTAAGCAGTCTGGACGAGGACAGCGGTACTGTCCTGATGCTTACGACAGAGGCTGCCAACAAGCTGGGAATAGACTTCAAGGAGCCTCTTTACGTGCGCGTAAGCCCGCGTAACAATGATTTTGACGAGATAGCCTCTGGCTCGGCCATGCTTACTCACAATAAGAATGCGGTTCAGCCGGAGCCTGCGCAGGAGGAGCCAAAGGCTGTTGCCGAGGCTCCAAAGAACGATGAGCCGGTGAAGGCGGAAGATCCTGCCCCTGAGCAGGAAGAAGCTCCTGTCGCCTCACAGCCGCCAAAGGATGAGGACCCTGCCCCTGTGCAGGAAGAAGCTCCTGTTGTCATTGCGGAGTCCCCTGTCCCGAAGGAGGAGCCGGTCGCAGATTTAAGTCCCCTTTCTGAAGAAGCTCCTGTGGCCAAGGCGCCACCTGTAGACAATACAAGAATCCCAGAGAAGAAAGAGGAGCCTGTTGCTGAGAAGAGCGAAGAGCTTGCTGAGGAAACTTCCGTCCAAAAGCCCAGGTCAAACAATCCCCCTGCTAAAAAGGCAAGTCCTGCGAATGAAAACGTGGAGGAGCTTGCTGTCAGGCCGGAGAAAAAGCAGGCGCCCGCCAGCAGCCCGAAGTCTGTTGAGAATGTGGTCGAAGAGCCCGTCAATCTTCCTCCTGTAGCCGATCTTCCCAAGAAGGCGGATATCGCCGTTGATAGGCCCGTTGAGGAAACTGGAATTATTCCTCCGGCAAAAAAAACGGAAGAGCCTTCCACGGCTGCTGTTCCTGCTGATGTCCTTGAGGAGCCTGTTGCCCAGCTTGCTGTAAGTGAGCTGGTTCCCGAAGAAGAGCCTGAGCCTGTGGAAGAAGGGCTGGCTCTCCCTTCTGTGAGATCCGACGAGGTGGCTGACTTCATCCCGGAAATAACGGAGGAGAGCGTAAAGCTTGCCTCCAATGGGCTTAGGGAAGTTCCGTCCGCGACCCTTCCTGTGGAAGAAGTTCCTGTAATCTTGGATGGCCCTGCCGACCTTTCCGATGAGCCTGTGTACGAGTATCCCCAAGTTCTCCAAAAGGCCGGTGTTTTGGAAGAGGACGGCCATGAGGTCACGGAGACCCCTGTTTCATTTAGCCCTGCCAGTAACCCTGCCAATGCCCAGGAGCCTGTTACCCAGCCTGAGCCTGTTGTTGACGTTGATGCCGCTGAGTCACAGGCAGACTCTGTTGCAAGTCCCTTTGTGCAGCCTGAGCCTGTGGCGGAGGCAGAGCCTTATATGGAGACAGAGGCTGCTTTCGAGACGATTCCTGCCGCGTTGTCGGGTCCTGTCGTTCAGCCGGAGCCTGTGGCAGAGGCTGAGCCGGTGATTTTTGAGCCTGCGCAGACAGAGCCTGATTCTATAGCTGATATAGAGCCTGAGAGCGAGATGGAAGAAGTTCCTGTTGTCAGTGCTGTTCCTGTGGCCCAGTCCGCTGCCGCACCTCTTTCTCCGACAGAGGAGATGACCGCGTCCGAATCTCCTTCAGCGGCTCCGCTGGCTGCCGTGGAGACCCCGTATAAGGGGCCTACCGCCAAGGCCAAGCCAGAGCCCAAGGCCAAGCCGGAGCCTAAGGCCAAATCAGAGCCGAAGACGGAAACTCCTGCGAGGGTGGAAAAGAAGCCTGCGCCTGCAAAGGAAAAGACAGAGTCTCCTTCTAAGGCCAAGCCGGAGCCGAAGGCTGAGACTACTAGTAATGTGGGAAAAAAGCCCGCTCCAGAGAAGAAAGAGTCCAAGGGGCTTCCCGCAAAGGCAAAATCCACTCCTGCTGCTGACGAGGAAAAGGATGAAGAGCTTGTTTATAGCCAGAAGGATGAGCTTATGCTCGTTCCTGGAGCTGGTGAACAGCGCTCTTATAGCGGAGAGGGCAAGAAGGATGCTCCTGAAAAAAAGTCATCGGGACAGACAGCGGCCGCTGGCAGCAGCGGTGATGATGACTCTGACATAATAGTTAACAAGCAGGATGTGCTTACCCTTAGCCCGACAGATTCCGTTGGGCCTGACGGAAATGCTGGTGACGGGCAGAAGTCTTATTCACCGCAAAAGCCTGCCCCTGCTCCTTCTAAGCCAGTCTCCAAGCCTGTGGCCAATGAGCCTAAAACGGCCGCCGTGCAGGATAATGCGGCTAAAAAGGCCTCAGTGCAGGATAATGCGGCTAAGACTGCCGGTGCTGTCAGGGAAAATGAGCTGAAGGCCGGTAATTACGTTCAGTTTGCCACCTGTACGACCGATGCCGAGGCTGATAAAATAATTGCTAAGTATAAGAAGTACCCGATAATAAGGGTTTTGTTTGAGAAGAGGGAAGGCTACAAGCTCTTGGTAGGACCTCTCGGCGATGATGAGAAAGGTGCCGTTTTATCCCGCTTCAAGGCCTTTGGGTTCAGCGATGCCTATCTGCGTAAAGTAAAATGAGCCTGTTTCAAAGAGCCTGCGGCAATTGCGTTGCAAGCAACACAATGCCTGGGACTTTTGAAACTGCCTCAAATGGCGGGGGCGCGAGGACTTTCCCCTGCTTTCTGTAAATGATTGTTTAAATGATTATTTACATTTTTTCAATTGCGGTATATAATTGAACTATGGCAGACTTGCTCAGCGATTCACAGTTCAATATGTACCGCAACTTGATTTACAAGGAAAGCGGCATTACTTTTTCGGACACCAATCGTTCCATCCTGGACAGCCGCTTGAAGGAGCGTCTGCGCGAGAAGAAACTTGAGGATGTGGACTTATATTATAAGATGGTAACATCGGATCAGGAGGAGTTCAAGCTTTTTCTGGACAGTATAACTACCAACCTTACCCGTTTTTTTAGGAACCAGCCTCACTTCGATGCTTTGATGAATTATGTTATCCCCCATGTGATTGAGGACAAGAAAAAGACTGGGCAGACAAGGATAAATATCTGGAGCGCGGGATGCTCCACAGGTGAGGAGCCGTACACAATAGCCATGCTGCTCAAGGACAAGCTCCCAGCCCCCTATACTTTCAGCATAAAGGCTTCTGATATTTCACTCAAATCCCTGATGGTCGGTAGGCAGGGCTTTTATCAGAACAGCCGCATAACAGGAATACCACAGGAATACTTGGACAGGTTTTTCTCCAAAACCCCAGAGGGTTATCAGGTCAAGCCGGAACTGCTTTCTTGCATACATTTTGACTATCACAACCTGGCTCATGATTCGGGAGTCAAGGATTTGGATGTTGTATTTTGCCGCAATGTGCTGATATATTTTGACGAGGAGGCTCAGAAGGCCACAATAGACCGTTTCTGGAACTCTATGGCCAGGCATTCTTACCTGTTCATAGGCCACTCGGAGAGTCTTTTTGGAATGGACACAAAGTTCAAGTTCCTGAAGACCCAGTGGGCCTGCTTGTACGAGAAAGAGGAGTAGCTTTTTTATGGATGACATACAGGTTCTGATATGCGATGATTCTGCCTTGATGCGGAATTTGATTTCCCGCATAGTGGACTCGACGACTGGTCTCCATACAGCGGGAACGGCCATGAACGGCAAGTTCTGCTTGCAGAAGATTCCTGCTCTCCAGCCGGATATAATAATTCTGGACATAGAGATGCCGGAGATGAACGGCATTGAGTTCCTCAAGGAGCGTAAAAAACAGGGGATAGATATTCCTGTTATAGTTCTTTCTTCTGTGGCAACCAAAGGGGCTGCTGTCACTATGCAGGCTCTTGAGCTGGGGGCGTGTGATTTCATAACCAAGCCTTCTGGTTCCATTTCCAGCAACATAAGCTCCGTTGGCGGTGATCTTGTCGAGATGATTGCTTCCTATGGTCGCCGTTATGCGGCGCGCAAAGGCAAGGAAGTCTATGGAATGGACTTCTTCCTGCACGAGGCCAAGCTCAAGGAGGCGGAGTCAGCTGCCAAGAAAGAAGGTATCGCGGACAAGGTTAAGCCTGCGAGCGGTGCTAGCCCGGCTTCGTCTGCGCTTCCAAGAACCCTGCTCCAGACCAAGAAGAAGGAGCCTGCGGTTATAGAGCCTTTGAGAAAGGGCGGTGCGATTGACATAGTTGCCATTGGAATCTCAACTGGAGGTCCTAATGCCCTCCGTGAGGTTTTTGCCAAGATAGACCCAAAGCTTCCTCGTCCTATTCTTGTTGTTCAGCACATGCCTGCCGGGTTTACTAAGGAGTTTGCGGCCAGCTTGAACCGAATCTGCCCGCTTGAAGTGAAAGAGGCTGAGGACGGTGATTTGATTCATCCCGGTCAGATTTATATTGCGCCGGGTGACTACCATATCAAGGTGGAGAAGTCCACTCTGTGCAATGTGATACGTCTTTCTAAGGAAGACCTGCGCAATGGGCATAGGCCGTCCGCTGATGTGCTTTTTGAGTCCGTGTCCAAAGTTTACCAGAACAGGGCACTGGGTGTAATCATGACTGGAATGGGGCGTGACGGAGCTGCCCAGCTTGCGGAGATGCGTAAGCAGGGTGCCTGGACTTTGGGACAGGATGAGAAATCTTCCATCGTATATGGTATGCCCCGTGCTGCCTTTGAGCTTGGTGCTGTTCAAAAACAGGTCAGCTTGGAGAACATG
>JAFTEK010000153.1 GCA_017453705.1 Treponema sp. | reverse complement strand
GTTCTTCTGCCTGGCAAGCTCAGATCTGCGGCAGACGACAAAGCCGATGCCCGCCATGCCCTGTATGTGCTTGTTGCTGGTGGCGGACGCGAAGTCTATGCCGAGCCTGTCCAAGTCCATGGGCATACCGCTGTATGCCGACACGGCATCAACAAGGGTGACAAGGCCGTATCTCTTGGCAAGAGGACAGATTTTGTCAAGCGGGTTCAGAAGGCCGGTCGTGGTCTCGTGATAGACAATGGCAAGGGCGGCATATCTGCCGGACTTAAACGCCTCCTCCAGGGCGGCTATGTCAAGAGGCTCGTAGGGGCTGCTCTTGAACACGTCCATGTCCATCTTGTAGACAGAGGCAATTTTGGCAAGACGCGCACCGTATGAGCCGTTGTCCACGACAAGAAGCTTTCCGTCTGGAGGAACGCAGGAAGCAACCATTGCCTCGTCAGCCCCAGTACCCGAGCAGCCGAACATGACGGTAGTGTAGTCCTTGGGGTCGGCGACAAGGCGGGTAAGCTCCTCGGCGCACCAGCCCATGAGGTTGCCGAACTCCGTCTCCCTGGGGCAGATGTCGGGGCAGACCTGGGCATATTTAACGCTGTCGCTCGTCGTGGACGGGCCGGGGTTCAAGAGGACTTCGCGGCGGACATCGCGCAATGACTCGTTCTCCTGTATGCGCGGCCACACATGCTTTACCGCCCGGTCAAGCATCGCCTCATCGTCCATCTCAGCCCATGCGAAGAATTCGACGCGACGCACGTGGACAGGAGACTCTCCTGCCGTGGAGACGTGCTCCAGCACGTTCTCATAGTCTATCTTCTTGAGCGCGGGGGCGCTTGCATAATATGAGAGCATCTTGTCCAGGCAGCTTCTTGAAAGCTTGGAAATGCCCACGAGCTCCGCGACTTTCTCCTTCCCCGCCCCGGCTCCCAGAACCGCATTCCTGTCCTTGCCGACCGCGCGGAGAGAGCCGTCAGAATCACAGGCAAGGTATACCTCATCCCCGCTTGATGTCGCGCCGGATGCAAGGATGACATTAGGCCTTGAATCATTGGCAAGGACGAACAGCCCCGCCGCGTCATATATGATGTCGCTTTCCAAAAGGAAGAAGTCGCCGGTGACGAGGGGAGCGCAGACGGCGAGCGTCCCCATGCTGGAAGTGGCGGCATAGTCAGCGTTGTGCGCGGTTTTTATGCAGGGGTATCTCTTTGCAAGCTCCTCGTAATATGAGGCGCAGTGTCCGGTGCCTATGATTATCTCCTCCACGCCAGATGCGATGAGCTTTCTGACCGACCGCTCCACGAGGGGAATGCCGTCCATCTCGATGAAGCCCTTGGGCATCTCCTTCGTCCTACCGCCAAAGCGCGAGCCAAGCCCGCCCGCAAGAATAACCGCCTGTCTTACCATATTACAGCTCCTATCTCAGACTCTTTCTCAGCTGGCCTTGGCCTGAATGTAGTCCACGACCCGGGCCGCCGACTCGCCGACGTTCGCCCAGGCCTCTTTCCTTACTTCGTCTATTCCTTCCTTTAGTGCGGGGCTTTCCGCCGTCTGGACTGCAAGCTCCCCGATACGCGGGAAATCCTTCTCGTCCAGCTCCACGCCAAGCCTGGGCAGGACACTGAATGTCCACAGCTCATGATCGAGCCACCAGGCATCATAGGGATCCTTGTTGAACACCGCGGGCTTGGCATAGATGACGGGCTTTCCGAACACAAGCGCGTAGTCAAAAATCACGCCGGAGAAGTCCGTAATCATCACGTCCGCCTTGTTCAGGATGTCAAAGTTGTCGTTGTCATAGTTCCAGCTGACATTGGGACAGTCCTTATAGGCGGCTGTCAGGGAATCAAGCAAATCTTTCTCCGCAGTGAGCGACTGGGGGTGGGGACGGATGACGACATCAAGCCCTGATGCGGCAAGCGGATCAAGGAGCTTCTTTCCGTAGACGGACAGAATGCCGCTTGTCCCCCATGACGGGGCGACAAGGACGCAGGTCCTCTCGTTGTGCGGACGGGGCGATGAGGCAAGACGCTCCCTCATGGCATCCAGGAAGGTGCAGCCGACGGTGACAAGCTCCTTCTCGCCCTGCCCCCTCAGCTTCTCAAGCGCACGGACATCCTTGCCCTGATAGTCCCCGGTGAGCAGGACGGAATCATAATGGTCGAGCGCGAACATCCTGTATGTCGTCAGGTCTCCCGCCAGGTGGGGTATGTGGACATAGCGCGATACATCCCGGCTCCGCTTCCATTGCAGTACGCCCAGACCGGGCGTGGTGGAAAGCACGGTGTCCGCCTTGAGGAAGTTGAGCTTGGCAAAGCCCCTGTTGCCCTCCCCGATGAACTCAGCCTTCACGTGCTCGTAAGGCGTGGACAGGGCCGGGTCGTCCGGGGACTGGGTGTAATAGGTCACGTCCATGCCCCGCTTCTCGGCCTCGTCACAGACAGGCTTGAACACGTTCCAGTAACGCTTGTGGTCGCTGTAAATGACAAAGGGCAGCCTGCCCTCCCCGCTCTTTTTTGCCCTTCCCCCGGTCAAAATGAATTTTATCTTGACTGACAAAGCCCTGACCGCAAACACTAAGGCGGCCGCAAGACCGATTAAAAGTGAAAAAAGCATGCTCCCCGTGCCGGGGTCTATATAAAGCAGATTCATTCCGCACCTCTTTTTTGCAACACAATAACACAATACCAGTGCTTTTTCAACTGCTTCTTCACATGCTGCTGTATCACTGTTGATCCAGCGGCTGAATCAAAGATGATTCGCCCGCTTATACAACATTGATTTCCGTGTAATAGACCCGTTCGGAAACCCGGTTGGTTTCCTCACTGGTCTTGCATTTTTTCAGGCTAAAGCCTTGCAAAAATGCAGTTTTTAAGGTTGCTGTTCAGGAAACTGAGGTTTCCGAACAGCTCTAATATACCCAGAAAACTAGACAGTATCAATAAATATCGTTACAATATTCCCGTTATGGCAGAACTAGAAACAACAATAGTGATAAATCCATTTGAGGATATTGCCAAGCTCAAAGCCCTGGCTTCTGAACCCAGACTTGAGATGCTCGCCCTCACGCGTGAAAAGACACTCAACATAAACGAAATCGCCGAGGAACTAGGGCTGCCCCAGTCCACTGTTGCCACCCACATCTCGATTCTCGAAGACGCAGGACTTATCTTCACAGAGTCCGTCAAGGCCAAGAAGGGCAACCAGAAACTCTGCCGCCCCTCTTTCCGGGACATACTTATCCAGTTCCCTGATAAACAGGACGGGCAGAAAAACTACACCGAGATAGAGATGCCCATTGGAATTTTCACCGACTGCAAGATGACAGCCCCCTGCGGCCTGTGCTCCACGGAAAAGATAATCGGTCTCTTGGACATACCGGACTCCTTCCTGAACCCCGACCGCATGAAGGCTGGCCTGCTATGGTGCAGGTCAGGGAGCTTTGAATACAAGTTCCCCAACAATACGATACATGACCCAAAGAAGCTGTCCAAGCTTGAGCTGAGCATGGAGCTCTCATCGGAAACCCCAGGAACCAATGCCAACTGGCCGTCAGACATCACGATATGGATAAACAAGGTAGAAATAGGAACATGGACTTCTCCCGGTGACTACGGAGACAAAAGGGGGCGCTATACTCCCCAATGGTGGAAGCTTGAAGGTTCCCAGTACGGCCTTTTAAAGCACTTTTCCGTTACAGAAGAAGGCAGCTTTGTGGACGGAGAGAAAATGTCGGATGTCAAGCTTGCGGATTTAAATATAGGTGAACACCACTCCATCCGGGTCAAAATCGGGGTAAAAGAAGACGCAAACCACGTCGGCGGAATGAACATCTTTGGCAAAGGCTTTGGTAACTACAATCAGGGAATCATACTGAGAAGTTACTTCGACCAGAACTGACGGCGACAACCGTCAATCCGCCGGCCTCCCGGCCTGTTATACCTCTCCCCGCGCATCCAAGAGGGCGAGCATCCGCTTAAAGGCAGAGTTCTCCTTCTTTAGTTCCCTGGAGCCGCGAGTTATGTTGCAAAGGGACATACCGTACTTACGCGCTATCTCCCTCTGCGTTGTTCCTGCACGAAGCTCTTTTACAAGATGCCAGCGATTGGAAAAATCTTTTAGCTCCGAATTTGTGAACAGGCAGCCAAAAAAATCGTAAATCAGATGCTCATCGCTCACCTCCGCAAGCAGTGAGCATATCTGTGCTATTGAGTCAACGTTCTCCTCATTCTCCAGGCTGCTGATGTTTTTGCTGCGCATGGGCTACTTTTTCTCCTCGTGGTACTCCTTCTCTGTGTTGACCTGCCAGACATTGCTGTGATCCGCCACAGCCCCCATGATGTCCTTCACAGCCTCGAAAGACGTGCACATGGAATGGTCTATATTATTGTAGCGGTGCTGACCGTTGCGGCCGACACAGAAAAGATTCTCAATCTTATTCAGGTATGAAACAAGCTCGTCAATCCGGGAATATGTGTCAAAGTAGGCGGGATAAGCCTTCTTGACCCGCTCAACATGGAAGTCTATCACATCCTCAGCCTTGTCAATCAGCCCCATAGTGACCATCTCGCGTATTCCCTTGCGGGCGAAATCCTCGTCTGTCATGGACCACATTGCATCCCCTTCGTTGCAGAAGTATTCCAGCCCAATCCAAACGGTGTGCTCCAGATCCTTGACAAGATATGGCGACCAGTTGTTGTAAATCTGGAAGCGCCCCATATCCACGCTCCTGTCGTGCACGTAAACCCAGTCATCAGGAACAATGTCACTGACGGTCTTGAGCTTGGTCTTGTTCTTGAGCTTCAGGCGGGGAACGAGGACACCAACCGTCATGTAGTCACGGTAAGGCAACCCCGCCGCTATCGCAGCCATATCCCCGCCCACGTCATTCATGCCACCAACCAGGTCTTTCAGGGGCATGGAAGAGATTATATAATCACCAGATGCATCGTGTTCCACTCCGTCCTGTACGTATGAAAGACCGGTCATGCGGCTTCCGTCCTTGTGCAAGGAGACGACTTTTGACCCCATAAGGATTCTTCCGCCCAGCTTCTCTATCTCGGATGCAGTGACTTCCCAGAGCTGGCCGGGCCCCAGCTTGGGATAGCTGAACTCTTCGATAAGGGAGGTTTCCACCTTGCGCCTTTTACCAGAGAAAATCTTACCGAACGCATTTGCAAGCAAAGCCAGTATGGACAGCCCCTTGACCCGCTGTGCCCCCCAGGAAGGATCAATCTGCGACGGATGGCGTCCCCAGAGGTTCTCTGTGTAATGCTCAAAAAACATTGAATAGAGCTTTTTTCCAAAGCGGTTTATATAGAAGTCCTCAAGGGACTTTTCCTTTCTTTTAAATAGACATGCCTTGATATAGCTGAAACCAACGACTATGGTTGTACCCAGTCCAAAGTTTATAAAAGTCTCCGGCTTGAGGGATATGGGGTAGTCAAAGAACTTCTGGTTATAGAAGATGCGGGACACGCGGTTGCGCCTAAGCATCACGCGGTCGCCCTTCTCCGGGTCGGGGCCGCCATCATTGAGCGTCACCTTCCTGTCAAGGAGAATGTCATCCTTGGAAGGGGCACCCTGCCTGGGCAGCATTTTGTCCCACCAGTCATTCACCTCAGGAACCTTGGAGAAAAAGCGGTGTCCGCCCATGTCCATCCTGTTGCCTTTATATTCTACAGTGCGTGATATGCCCCCCAGCTGGTTTGTCTCCTCAAATATAGTAACATTGTAATCCTTGCTCCTGCTCAAAAGCTCATAAGCGGCTGTCAGCCCTGCAGGCCCTGCACCAATTATCAAAACATCTTTCATATCCTGTAAAGACTACCATAAATATGCTTCTTTGACAAGAAATGTATTTTTCCCAATATCATCTTTCAATTCTTGCTTTTTTTGGAAAAGCGTTGTATCCTGTCTATTATGAGCAAGATGCAATACGATTTCACGGTCGAGAATCTTGGCGAATGCAAGATAC
>JAFTEK010000152.1 GCA_017453705.1 Treponema sp. | reverse complement strand
GTCGGTGTGCTATCTGCCTTATTGCGGCAAGCTCCCTTTCCTGCTTGGACAAGTCCACGTCAAGGCCATCGTATTCATCGCGAAGCTCTTCCAGCCTGTCATAGAGAAAGTCCTTGCCATAGTCGGTGACATCTTCCAGCATAAAATCCTTTGCCTTATCGTCGAGCGAGTCACACAAGGCGTGTATATTGTCTAAGAACGGCTTGGACTTGTCCATCTCCTCAAGCTTGTCCTCCGTATTCTCAGCCTTTTCCAGCTCTTCGGAGATGTGCTTCAAAACGAAAGTGAACAGGCCTAAGCTGGTCCCTATAAGTTCTTCAAGTTCCTTTTCTGCCGGGTCTTTTTCTTGCTCATATATTTGTCATTATTGCTTTTTTCAAGCAAAAAATCCAGTCCCAGATTATCTGGAAATGCGGCTGCTTTTGCGGCTATTCCAGTCATGAATTTCAAGTCCTATTTTAGATTTTTGCGTAATTCCGCACTTTTCTAAAATAGGGCTGAGCCGCGCTCCATTCCCGTCATGCGTTCTTGAATGTGTTGTGAATCGTGTCCGTGACGGCTGAAATCAGCATGGACTCAAGGGGCAGCTTGTAGAATTGTCCTTCCGAGGATGTTGAACTTGTTCCGTGAGACTCAAACAAGGTTTTATACTCGACCCCAAGGGCGAGAGCGAGCCTTTCGACGATATCCAGCGAAGGAGTCCGTTTCCCCACCTCAATCTGTGTGATGTAGGGCGCGGAAACACCTGTCTTCTCTGCCAAAAGCTCCTGGCTCCAGCCAAGCTGCTTGCGAAGTGCCTTTATGTTATCCCTTATCACGTCCTCAATGGGAATCTCATTCATCTCCCCAAAATATAGCTATCAGTTACTATTGACTATGAGCTATGTGTTAGTTATACTAACATACAGTTACTTTTCTTCATTACAAAGGGCAATGTTTTGCAGTAACACAGCGTAGCCGAAAAGGAGTTTTTATGACCAGAAGGGTAAATGGTGCTGTATTCCATCTGAGGAGGATTGCATTTTGTGCCGTGTTCCTTCTTGCTGTCTCGCTTGAAATGCCATGCAAGGCTGACGGAGCAACGTCCAACGACACAGGAGTAAGTCTGGACAGCGTACTCCAGTTGGTGCAGAAGGCAAAACCTGTTCCCGAGGATGAGCTTGTCTGCGAGCTTTCGCCGGACGGCAAGTCCGTCATAATCAAAGGGGTCAATAAGAATTTCAACAAGCCTGCCGTTCCGCTCAAGTCTTACGTCAGCTTCACTGAGTTCAAGCTTTTTATGAACGACATAGGACTTCTGGGGGCTTTGAGCGAGCTGGACAAGGAGAGCGTGCTTGACGGTAACGACATCTTTGTGGAATTCAAAGGCGCGCTCACGGAGCAGTATGTCTTGCAGGAGCTAGTCGCCACAACATCGTACAGCCTGTATTACTATTCGGGCGAGAAGTCCACGTTCGAGACTGATTTTCTTTTCCAGAAGGGAAAGAACGTCATTCCCATCGAAGTAAAGGCGGAGGAGAACCTTAAGTCCAAGAGCCTGAGGGCATACTGCGACAAGTTCAAGCCTGCCTGCGCCGTGCGGACATCGATGTCTGGCTACCGCGAGCAGGAGTGGATGACGAACGTTCCCCTGTGGTGTATAAGCTGCGTGTGATTCACGATGCTCTGATAAGAAATAGCTGCTGTTTTGCAGGGAACTGCTGGGGGAGGGGTTATGGCAAATTATACTCGGTGGACTTGCCGGGTGTTTTATGCTACAATACAATTCTGGTAAATAATATGGAAAAATCACTCAAATCAATTTTTGCGGCGGCGGCTTTCGTTCTCGCGCTTTCTTCATGCACCCAGAACGATGTCCACAAGATGAGGACAATCTCGGTGAGCGGAACGGGAAAAGTCTTTGTCACTCCCGACAAGGCATCCGTGAACTTTTCTGTCATAACACGCGATTCCGACATAAAGCTGGCGCAGGAAGAAAATGCCTCCGCAATGAGACGCATCCAGGACGCACTGTCATCACAGGGAATTCCTGCGGGGGATATACAGACCTCCGACTATGGAATCACGCAGGAGTCGTACTGGAAGGATGGTGAGCAGTTTTATGGAAAATACTGCGTGACGAACCGCATAAAAGTCACCGTGAAAGACGTGGAGAAAGCCAGCGATGTGATTGATGTGGCTGTTAGGAACGGGGCGACCGGGGTTGACGGTCTTTCTCTCAGCTACGAGGACGAAGCGCAGGCTGTAAAGCGGGCGAGGACACTTGCGATTGAGAATGCAAGAGCTATCGCGGAGGAATCTGTCTCCGCTGCGGGAACGCGGCTCGGCAAAGTCCTTGTCATGGAGGAGAAGAAAGGGTATAGGGGAATTGCCATACCTTCTGTCTCAAACTATGTGTCCCAGACATGGACGGACGATGACGTGGTTTATTCTGACGTGGCCGGAGGAGAGGTTCCGATTTCCGGTGGCAAGAAGGAGATAAGCGTCGTCATGAACATTACCTACGAGCTGAGGTGAGCGTTTACCCGGAAGTCAGTTGGAACAGGTAGAGGCCTAGCAGGTATAGAAGGCAGAGTACGTTGAAAATGCTTAGCACACAGTAGAGGGACGGCACATAATGCCGCTCCGCTTGTTCGTTGGATGCGCTGCTGCCCCGGTAAAAGGGCAGGGCTTGCAGGGTATCTATGGACTTTTGTGACAGTTGGAACAAAAGGTAACTGATGGATGCATTGTTGCTTTGTATCATAAGCCGATAGAAATGATGCGACTTGAAACGAGCTTCTCCAAGGGCATGCCCTTGGATGCTTGCCAGCGGGTAGCGTATCTCTGAGGTCAAGAATATAGTCTGCCTGATGCGAAGCTGCGTGTCCGTGAGCGTGAAGTTGCCGGACATAATGACATTGAATAAGGTTTGTAAAATAATGCATAAGGCAGGGGCAATCAGAAGGTCGGGCGTTATCATGTCGTCCCGGAGTTTCCAGCAGAAAACGCCGTTCACCACCGGCCAAAGGAACGGCCAGAGCCAGCCAAGGAAAACATAGTAAAGCAAGCGTCTGCGGGATTGGAAAACGACCTGTCCGCCATTCCTCTGCATCATTACTCAATTATCTCGCAATTACGGTGGGCTGTCAACAGAGGCTTTTGAGGCTTTTGAAACTGCCTCTATTGTGAATATTGAGCTTCCACTTGCCTTTATTGTTGAAAGTGCTATAATCGCCTGTATGAGCAAGAATTTTCCCCTTAGTCACGAAGAGCTTAAGGCTCTTGTAAAGAAGTTTCCCACCCCCTTCTACCTTTATGACGAGAAGGGCATTCGCGAGAATATGCGACGTTTTACCAAGGCTTTTAGCAATTTCCCCTCATTCAGGGAGTATTTTGCGGTCAAGGCACTGCCCAACCCATACATATTGAAGATTTTGAAAACTGAAGGATGCGGTGGAGACTGCTCCAGTCTGCCAGAACTTATGCTCTGTGACAAGTCTGGCATGACTGGCGACTACGTGATGTTCACCAGTAACGACACTCCTGCCCAGGAATTTCGCTACGCCGCCGAGAGGGGCGACATAATCAACCTGGACGACATAACTCACATTGATTTCTTGAAAGAGGCACTCGGAGGAAAACTTCCTGACACAATTTGCTTCCGTTACAACCCCGGCCCTCTCAAGGCTGGCGGAAACGTTATAATTGGCAAACCTGAGGAAGCCAAGTATGGGCTTACCCATGATCAGATGATACAAGCCTACGAACGATGCAAGGCGGAAGGTGTCAAAAAGTTTGGCTTGCATACTATGGTAGCCTCCAACGAACTTAATCCTGACTTTTTTGCGGATACAGCTCGCATTGTCTTTGAGCTTGCCGCTGAGGTAAAGGAGAAAACAGGTGTCCGCATTGAATTCGTTGATTTAGGTGGAGGACTGGGTATTCCTTACAAGCCGGGACAGGTAGCCGTAGATTTGGAGTATGTGTCTGGCGAGATACGAAAGCTGTACGACAAGATAATCGTACCAGCCGGATTGGATCCTCTTGCGATATGCTGGGAGTGTGGCCGCCCCATAACCGGTCCCTACGGCTATCTTGTAACGACGGCCATACACGAGAAACATATCTGGCGTGAGTATATCGGTACGGATGCATGTATGGCGGACTTGATGCGACCCGGCATGTATGGGGCTTACCACGAGCTGACAATCAGCGGCAAGGAAAACGCTCCCAAGGATCATGTATACGATGTGACCGGCAGCCTCTGTGAGAACTGTGACAAGTTTGCGGTGCAACGGGAACTTCCCAAAATAGACATGGGAGACCTTCTTATAATCCACGATGCTGGTGCGCACGGTAGGGCGATGGGGTTCAACTATAATGGCAAGCTCCGTTGCGGGGAACTTCTGCTTCGCGAGGACGGCAGTGTTGTCCAGATTCGCCGTCGGGAGACCGTGGACGACTACTTTGCCACCCTGGACTTTTCTGGATTGGACGGATTCAAGTCCTGACAATAAGGAAATAGGCTTCTACAAAAACTCACACACTGCGGACTAGCCATACAACTGCTTTTCTCCTATGGGGAACCGGGCAGTCCCTTGCATGGGACAGTCCGGTTCCTAAGACGGGACTGCCCGGTTCCGTGAGCGGGACTGCCCGGTTCCGTGAGCGGGACTGCCCAGTCCCGTGAGCGGGACTGCCCAGTCCCGCTCTATATCACGAATGGAATTCTGCATGCAATAGCCACTGAAAACTGTCAACTCCCCGGAAAACTGCCACTTGGAGAAGGCAGAAGAAGCTTGACTACATCATGGAGAAACTGAGGTCGATTACGTCATGCTTCACTTTGGAAAGATTTGGTAAGCTTTGTTCTTATGCCTTGCATTGTTGATATGCCTTAGCATTTGTGTTAGCATAGGAAGAAAGGAGTTGGAAAGCATGGAATTCGCGGTTGCAGTCGGGACATCGGACTTTGAGGAAATTCGGACGGAGGGGGACTATTACGTTGACAAGACGGAGCTGATTTACGAGCTTGTTGCAAAGGCACGGAACAAGGTCGCTTTGTTCACCCGCCCCCGAAGGTTCGGCAAAACGCTCATGATGAGCATGCTCAAGAACTTCTTTGACATCCGCAAGGACAGCCGGGCTATCTTTGAGGGGCTGGACATCATGCGTCACGAGGACTTCTGCAAAAAGTGGATGAACCAGCGGCCGGTCATCTTCATTTCGCTCAAGGATGTTGAGGCAGGCAGCTTTGAGGTTGCCTACGACAGCCTAAAGGGCCTGATTGCCGACTTGTGCGGTGAACTGTCGGGGCTGGTAAAGTCCCCGGCGGTCAGCCCGGCGGACTCCGACATTTTCAACCGGCTTATGTTCAAGACCGCCACGGATGCGGAAGTCAAAGGCTCGCTCAAGACCCTCATGCGGATGCTGTATGTTGTGTACGGCAGGAAGGTCATCCTGATGATTGACGAATATGACGTGCCGCTTGCAAGGGCGAGCGAGCGGAACACCCCGGAAAACCGGTTCTACCAGAGGATGCTGGACGTGATACGCGGCTTGATGAGCGCAGCCCTCAAGGACAACGAGTTTCTGGAGCTTGCGGTCATAACCGGCTGCCTTCGCATAGCAAAGGAAAGCATCTTCACCGGAACGAACAACTTTGCCTCCTACTCCGTGCTGGACAAGGAGTTTTCCAGATACTTCGGCTTTACGGACGAGGAGGTGGGCAGAATGCTTGAGGCAGCGGACAGGAAGGAGCGGGTGTCTACCGTCAGGGACTGGTACGACGGCTATGTATTCGGGACCAGCCACGTCTACTGTCCCTGGGATGTCATAAACTATCTTTCGTCCTTACGGAACAATCCTGCCGCCCGCCCCAAGTGCTACTGGAAGAATTCCAGCCACAACGGAATCCTGTACTCTTTTGTCAAGAGGCCCGAATTCAAAGTCGGCGGCAAGTTCGAGATTCTTATGAACGGGGGAACCGTCGAACAGACGGTCTCCGACATGCTGACCTACGACACGCTCCATTCCTCCGAGGACAACCTGTGGAGCGTCCTTGTCATGACCGGCTACGTGACCAAGGCGGACCCGGATGAAGACGGTGAGACCGTGCACCTGAGGATTCCCAACAGGGAGGTGGCAACCATCTTCCAGGACACCGTGGCAAGGCTCTTTCTGGACACGGTGGACAGGAGCGTGCAGGACGGGCTCATGGATGCGCTCTGGAAAGGGGACGAGACTGCTGCAAGCAAAGCCATCTCCAACCTTTTATGGCGGACTATAAGCTACAACGACTACCACGAGGACTACTACCATGCGTTTCTTGCAGGGGTGTTCACGGGAATTGGCTACGAAGTACAATCGAACAAGGAGAAGGGGCTGGGACGACCCGACATCCTGCTCTTGGATGATGACAACCGTCGTGTGCTTGTTATCGAGGCAAAAAAGTCCAAGTCCGAGGCGGACATGGAAGGCGACTGCATGACTGCGCTCAACCAGATTGAACGGAAGAAGTACGCCGATGGCCTGTACGAGTACGGCTATACCCAGGTACGCTGTTACGGCATCGCCTTCTTCCGCAAGCAGGCCAAGGTCGTGCTGGCAAAAGAATAGAATAAGAAGAACGGCAGATTCTCCTGCCCGAAAAAGCAAGATATTGATTTTTTGCAGGGCTTATGTTACGTTATTGGTATGGAAAGAACCCTCTGTCTAAAAAAAGCAATTGTATATTCCATTCTTTTGCTGTGTCTCTCCATGCTATCGTATGCAGGGGGAGCGGGGGTAACTGCAAAAATTGATATGATGTATCAGTCTCCGGGAAGTAGCCAGTACGAGATGGTATCATCGCCTGTCATAGACTACAAGGATTTAGAAGATTCAGCAGGAAAGATAAATATAAAATACCACATAACATTTAACAACTTTTGTCGTATTCATATACAAGAAATATTGAATATAAAAAATCTCATGAAGAAACAGAAGAAATTGAAGTTGGAGAAACTGTTGAACATAAAGGACCGATGATTATTTGTGTAGACACGTCATGTTCCATGCAAGGAACTCCAGAAAGAGTCGCAAAAACTGTAGCATTTGCATTGGCTCAAAAATCGCTCGAAGAAAAACGAGGCTGCTACCTAATCTCTTTTTCTACTGGAATAGAAACAATGGATTTAAGTTCCTTTAATTCTACTAACGGAATAACAAACTTAGTAAAATTTCTTCGTATGAGTTTTAATCGCGGTACGGATGCCAATCCTGCTCTTGAATATTCTGTAAAACTCTTAAAAGAAAAAGATTGGAACAATGCAGATGTTCTGATGATTTCAGATTTTGTTATGAGTGCTTTAGACTCAGAACTGGAAAAAAAGATAAAAGTGCAGCAAGAAAACAAATGCCGTTTTTTCAGCCTTGCTGTAATAAGTGGCGGAAACGATGAAGTAATTTCAACCTTTGATAAAAACTGGATTTATGATACAAGCGCAAATGATTCTGCTGCAAAGCTTGTAAGACAACTGGAAGAAATGAAGAAATAAAAAAAAAGGAAATCCGACGCATCAGATTTCCCCTGGGCTTAGTCCGCAGACATCGCCACAATCTGCTTGTATTATCGTAGAAATCCTTGAAAAAATCAAGCACTTTCTACGAATTTGCGCAGCTCCTCCAAGATGCCTTTTTCCTGTGTACCTGAGATTTTGAAGTACACTTCTTTCGGAAAGTTTGATAACAGCATCTCGATGGATTTCTCATATTCATTGATGAAGCTTCTGCAGTCCTTTGATGATTCTTTCAGGGTCTTGAGCAGATAGACTATAAGAACCACATACGAGACGATGAACGAGAAGTCTACGTTGGATACGCCCATTTCGTCTTGCAGAAGTTTTGAAATCCTGGGTTTGACTTTTGACCTTGCGAAGCGGGTGTCAAAAATTACGCCGTTATGAGCGATTGCGTTGCGCAGGTCTTTCAAACAGAAGATTATGTCAGTAAGGATGTCGCCGTCTGCATTCAGACTTTTCCTAAGACCGAGTTTTTCCGAGACCGCCATCTTTATATTCCTGTTTGTGCATGACAGAAACACTCCGAACTCTCCGAGAGTCAAGCTTTCAAACGTGGCCCACAATGGAACGTCTCTATCGTTGTCAAAGAAATGGCTCTCTATGTCGCGGCCTTGCATGTAGTCGCGGATAAGGGCGGAGCTTATCCGCATCTCCAAATCCTTGCGCTTCTTGAATTCCTGCCTGTAGCGCGAGCGACTATTTTTTGCCTGCTTTCCGCCCTTGGGTGAGAACTCCTTATAATATGTAAGCGATTTCTTGTAAACTTCCGAAAGATTTTCACTTCCACAATCTGCAAGAACAGCCTCTATAACAT
>JAFTEK010000151.1 GCA_017453705.1 Treponema sp. | reverse complement strand
GGGGTATGCTGTTGGCATGGTTCGCCATCCGCTTTAATGTCTTAACCTCGATCCGTTTCTGTATGCCGCTTTCCCTGCCCATATTATCCCTTCCTTAGAAGAACGCCTCTATCTTTTGCAGCAGATGCCCCACCCCCGCCGACTTGAGTATGTAGTCCTGCGGATGGAGCGAGAGCGCGTCCCTGACCATGTTAGCGTCGTTCACTGCGGTAAGGAAGAACACCGGCATGTCGGCGCAGCCTTCCAACTGCCGTATCATGCCCAAGGTCTGCGGGCCGTCGCAGTTTGGCATCTGGTAGTCCAGCAGGATGAGGTCGGGTTTTTCGTTCTCTATGAAGGAGACTGCCGCATACCCGGTCTTTACTACAGAAACGCGGAACAAGCCGTTCAGGTTGTTGCTCAGCGACCGCAGCACCACCGGGTCGTCGTCCACGATGAGGATGTGCTTGGGCTGCTCCTCCTCCACGATGACCTTGCTCTCCGACTCCAGCAGTTTGGCAATGTCAATGTTCTGCTCCTCAACTTTGCCGAGTATTCGCTTTATTTCCGAGAGGAACGCGGAAAAGCGCAGCGGCGTCCTGATGAATCTCAGTATCCTTGCCTCCGTCCTGCCAAAGTACTTGTGCAGCTCCTCTTTGGAGCCGGCAAGTATGAATGGAACCTTGTCCACGTCGTGCAGAATGCGGGCCAGTCCGCCCCTGTCCTCCTGCGCCAGCCCGGACAGATAGAGGACTATCAGTGACACGTCCCCCCGCTGGGCAGCAGCCTTGACCTTTTCTTCATTCAGCTCGATGAACTCGCAGTCAAGCTTTTCTTGTATCCTCGCGACGATATGCTCGCTCGGCTTGGACTTGTTGCCGGTAAAAAGTACCTTTCCCATATTTTAAACCTCCAGTAGTGCTTGTATTTAAACGGCAATCTCTAAAAATAAGGCTTTGCAAGTTTTTAGAAATGCCCTCTACATCTATTTTCCTTACAGGAAATAGGTCTTCATGAGCCCCTTGCCCTTGACCTCGACCTCAACGCTGTCTCCCCAGTCAAAAGCGTCTGCGGCTTGTGCGTGGGTCGCCTCGCTCACGTGGATTTTCATCGGCTCGCCGGTGCTTTCCATGCGGCTTGCCACGTTCACCGTGTCGCCCCAGATGTCATAGATGAACTTGCTCTTTCCGATTACGCCCGCGACAAGCTCGCCCGTATTCACCCCAACGCGAATCTGCAGGCCTACCTCCCAGTTCTCGTTGAATTCCTTCACATCCTCAAGCAAACCCAAGGCGAATCGCAACATCCTCACGGCATCCCCGTTCTGGCTGTCCTCGCTCAAGCCTGCAGCCGCCATGTATGCATCGCCTATCGTCTTTATCTTCTCTATGCCTTCTCGCTGAGCACGTTCATCGAATTTCGTAAACAGGCGGTTGAGCATGGAGACGACCTTTTCTGCACTCATTACCCCGCTCATCTTGGTAAAGCCCACGATGTCGGTGAACAGCACGGTTGCACTGGGAAAATGCTGCGCTATGGTGCGGTCAGGGTGAGCGGTAAGCTCGGCGGCGACTTCCTTGGGCAGGATGTTCAGCAGCAGCTGCTCCGACCTCTCTTTCTCCTGCTTCAACTCGTGTGTACGACTGTCAACCTTCTGCTCCAGCTCAACCTGATAGCGTCGCATTCTGCGTATTCTGAGCAGTATGACAAGCGCAATGGTCGCCAGCAGAAGCAGCTCTATGGAGATTCTGAACCACCACAGCTCCCACAGGTACGGCTTTTTTTCTATCGGGATGACCACAGGCTCACCAGATACCCCATCGCTGTTCTGTGACATAATCTTTAATGAATATTCACCATGCTTTAGGTTCGTGTATGTCGCAGTCCGCGAGGATTCCCAGTCGGAATAGTCCGTGTCAAAGCCCTGCAGCATGGACTTGAACCGGATGCTCTCCGAGGAGATGAAGCTCAGCCCCGTGTATTTGACGGAAAAACGCCTGGTGCCAGGCGGCAGGATGATTTTATCTCCATGCCAGTCATGGCTTTCGCTGTCTATCGTATAGCCCTGAACCTCAACAGGGGGAGCGACAATGTTCCTGCCCGATTTCACCGGATCGTAGATTGCAAAGCCGTCAACGAGCGGGAAAAAGGCCCTGCCAAGGGAGTCGATGCATCCCAGTGAAACGCTCGTCACGCCGTTCGTCACAAGGCCATCTGAGTTTCCGTAGTATTTCACCGAAACCCTGTTCTTTTTGCCTTCCGCCACCTCGATCATCTCGGCAAAGCTCGCAGAGAAGATTCCCTTGTTCGTGGTCATCCATGCGGTGTCCGTGTAATCAACGAGCAGCTGAAAAACGCTGTCAGTTCCCAGCCCCATTCTTGAATTGAAGCTTACAAAGGTGTCTGTGTCCTCGTCAAATTTGGAGATGCCAGTTCCCGTAGAAATCCAGATATGACCGTCAATCTTGCCAATCTTGAAGATGACGTTCCCAGCAAGTCCCTCGTCCGTCCCATAGTGCTTTATGACTTCCAGATTTTTGAGGACGTACACTCCGCCGCCGTTCGTGCCGACCCACAGCTGCTCCTTCTCGTCCTCGTACAGCCACATGATGTAGTCGTTCTTGATGCCGTCGGCCTTGTCCAACGTGATAAAGCCGTCCTCCCCGTGGCGCAGGACGGACAGGCCCTTGGTAAATCCGACGTAGTAATCGCCGTTCTTCGCCTTTATCGCGACGCGGCATTTTATGTCGGTAAACCCGTCCTTCTCCGACCAGACCGTAATCCCACCGTCCGGCGAGACGCGAAGCTGCGGCATGTTCGCGGAGTACGTGGAAAGCAGCAGCTCCCCATCTTCCGTAAGGGCAATATGCCGCGTCCTGATTCCCTTGCAGAACTTGGTTACGCTGTTTTCCACGAACTGTTTGTTCTGTAGGCATACACGCCGTTATCCGCCGCAACCCAGACAAGGTTCCTGCCCTTGTCCTCGCAGATGGAGTTCACCGCCCCGTCCAGCCGCACCGTCTGGAATTTTCCTGCGCTCAGCTTCTCCATGCCGCCGCGGTTGTACAGAATCCAGAAATTGCCCTCGCGGTCTTCAAGAATTTCGTTGGAACCGTTGTCAGGAGCACCAGTTGTCTTGTCGTAGTACGAGAAAAGCCCATTGTGCATGACGGTGAGCCCGGCATCCGTGACGAACCAGTAGTTCCCGCCCGAATCCTGGGTAATCATGCTTACCGCCGTTCCAGGAATTCCTTCGTGGCTTACATCGTAGACGGTCTCCTCCTCTCCCTTTATCCTCACCACATAGTGGGGGTCTACACCAAACCAGAATGCTCCGCTCCTGTCCTGGTACATCGCCCTGACGGTGGGAGTTCCGACTTTGGTAATTCCCTCAAACCTGCTGAATTTTTTGTTCGCATAAACAAGGACGCAATTTTCACTTCCCGTAGAGACCCACATCCTGCCCGCGCTGTCGCACATGAGGCGGGCTACGGTAATGCCATCAAGCCCCAGCTCGGCAAGCCCCTCAGGGAATACTGTCTCACCTTCCCTCGTGATGTAGCAGAGGCCTCCCGCAGTCCCGACCCAGACGTTGCCATCCTTGTCCTCGCACAGTTCGTTCACCTTGCCGTCCGGAAGTCCGTCCGCCGTGTCGTATTTTGCTATGCTGCCGTCTGCCTTGAATATGGAAAGCCCCTCGCCGTTGTGTCCCACCCACAGGTTTCCCTCAGAGTCATGCAGCAGGGAACGTGCAGATGCAAAGTCGTATTTCTCATCGGTGTAGCGGCTGAAAGTGACGAACTCCACGCCGTCAAAGCGAACCAGTCCGTCGTATGTGCCTATCCAGATGTAGCCCTTGTTGTCCTGCAGGATTGCGACAATCGACATGCCCGGAAGTCCGTCTGCCGTGGTGTAGGTGCGGTGCACGAAGTCATTCAGGAACGTGGGGTCGCTTTTGTATTTTATTGCCTCGGGGACCGCCTCCTGAGCGAAAGAAGCGGATATATATATGGAAGAAAGCATGGCAAAAAGCACTATACGTTTTTTAAGGCTGTTTGTACTGAGCATACACCCATTATAACACACTTTGGGGCTTTGTGGTGGAATTTTATGTGGAAACTGCC
>JAFTEK010000150.1 GCA_017453705.1 Treponema sp. | reverse complement strand
TATACAAGAACAAAACATTCTAATATACAAGAACAAAACATTCTAATATACAAGAACAAAACATTCCAATATACAAGTACAAAATGTTCTAATGTAAAGCTACAAAATGTTCTAACAAAACGGGTCGTTACAAGCCCCAGTGAAACAGACCGTTACAAGCCCATCAGAAAAAACGTATTCCCGCGAGGTGTCCCCGTCTGGAAGCTTCGCTGACGGTTCCTCGCTCCATGCGTTTTTATTGCGTCTCGAAGTGCAAAAATTGCTCTCCGGCTATTAAAACGGACAAACTGATTTCCGTGAGTTTCTGGACAGCTCTATTGACAAAAGCCATTATGTAAATTAGAGTGGAAGCATGGGCTGGGAATTAGTTTGGGAAAGCTAATTTTTACAAGGAGCAGTCACAATGGCGGACGCGGACGATTTTCTGGAATTCTCTTCTATGGCGGGTTTTTCCTACGATGATGACGATTACGACGGGGAAGGCGACTATGATGACGAGGATGACTACGATGACTTCGATGAAGAAGACGAGGAGTCCTACGATGACGCGTTCGGTGAAGACGACGATCCATACGACGAGCCTTTCGATGACCAGGAGATAGAAGACGGCTACGACAACCGCAAGAGAAGCTTCGATGATGATGAGCTTTACAACGATGATGAGGAGATAGAGGAAGACTCCGATCCTTCTGAGCTGGACGACTTGATGTAAATCAGGCTCAAGCTGAAAGGGCAAACAAAAGTCACCCGGTGTGATTATAGGCTTGAAACTTCGCTGGCGGTTCCTGAGTTACCCCAGAAAAACGCGCAAAGCGCAATTTTTCGAGCTTCCCTATACTGCGTTTGCCCTTGGTTGAGCCCCCGCCTTTACAGGACGAGTTACCTAAGCTTTCTTCCTGCGTGCCAGAGTTTCTCAAGCTCATAGAAGTCCCTGGCTTCCTGGGTCATAAGATGGATTACTATCGCCCCAAGATCCAAAAGCTGCCACTCGTTGCCCTGAGGGGTCTTGTGGGCGGCCTGGTGGAATTCCAGCCCGTTCTCCCTGTTATATTCCTTAACGTACTTATACAGACCCTCTGCCTGCGCACCGCTCGTCACAGTGACGATGACAAAGTAATCCGTCCAGCTGTTAAGCGCGGATATGTCCAAGACACAGACATCCTGCCCCTTGCCGTCCTCCATGAGCTGCGCAAGCTCCATAGCCTTCTGCTCAGTTGTCTTTTCTTCCATAAACTTTCACCTTCCTATATTAATCAGCGTTTCCCTAGATGCCCTATTCTTTTTCCTCGGCCTCTTCCTTGCCGAAGGCTCCACGGACATAACGCCCATCCCAGTCGCCGCCAAGGATAACCGTGAAGTCCACGTCCTCATCCTTGTTGTCATCCAGGTCTATCTCCTCATCTATCATGTTGTAGCAGCTTATAAAGTCACCGAGAGTCCTCGCGGCCTCCTCGTTGCCTATATGGTTTATTATCACCGTATGCTCATAGTCCATGCGGTCAGCATTGCCAACCCTAAAAATATTGTAGCCTGCATTCTCCAGCAGTATCGAGGCATTGCGCGCAAGCCCCTGCTGATATGTCCCGTTGAGAACCTCCAGCACATAAACACGCCTGTTATCCTGGGAATCCTGGGCTATGAGCATCCTGACCTTTTGTTTAACAACGTCTTTGACCAGCTGGCCGTTCAGGAAGGGGAAAATCAGCTTCTGCCCGTCCACAAGCCTCTCACTGCCCAGGACGGACTGTGTTGTCAGGAAATTCGTATCAAAATCAGTCACCAGATCCAAAAGCTCATGCAAGCCATCGCCATCCACATTGCCGTTCATGCAGGATGAATAGTAAGAGAAATTGTTCTTATCCAGAATATCCGGACGATGCTCCTTGAAGGCGGTCAACAGTGATATGAAGGCCGCAAGCCGTCTTTCCTCCCTCGCGGACTTATCCTCGTCCTCAAGAAGGTAGTTCATGTAATCAGAAAGCTTCTCCCCGTCCAGTTTTACAGCACCGCTTGGGAGCAGCCAACGGCCGCCGGAACCGTCCGGCATATCCACAGGATCAGGAATGAACACCGGCAGCCCCCCCAGATAATCCGCGAGCCGTCCGAAATCATCAGCCCCTATCCCGATAGAAAAAGGAATCTCAAGACCGAGCAAATCCTCAATCTCATCGACGTATGCGGCCATTCCCTTGTCCCGGTAAATCACATCTATCCTGTCAACACGCCCCAGGCTCTTCCAGATTGCCCCCGTGTTACCGGGAATGTCTATGACCGCCCCTTTCTTGGAAGCCGGATAATATAGGAAAACATCCGAAGTCAGGGCCTCGCCGCCTTTTCCCTGTATAACAAAGAGTACCTTGACCACCTGATCCTTCTTGAGTTTCTCAGCAACAGGGTCATGGGTCAGGGACAAAGCAATCCGTACAACGACCATGACGACAATCACCATGATGAACATGATGAATGCCGCGCTTTTCTGCTCCCTGCTAAATGCCATCCCTACAAGCTCCCTGACAGGGCGGCCGCTATCTGGGCATCCCTGGCGATATCACGCCTAAGGCTCTCCCTGAAACGCACACTCACATCCGCGACCTTCTTGCCCTTGGACTCCAAGTAACGCATATTCTCCTCCAGGACTTCAAGAGTGAGGGCATCAAGGCTCCTGGCAAAGAGGGCATCACGGTATTCTTGTGTGGACTGGGGGCGGCCAGGCTCTATCTTGTCCGCCGCATAGATTATCTTGGCCAAAGGGCACAGGCTGGCCCCGCCCATCGTATGCCGGGAGACCGCCTGGATTATATCTGCATCGTCAATTCCAAAGTCCTGCATCAGCTTCATCGCGGCCGCCCTGCCGTGCAGAAGGGCGGGTTTCTTCCTTTCTACATCGGAAATAGGCTGGCCGTCCTTGGCTGCAAGGGACAGCATCTCGGAGTCCTCCATATCCTTGCACATATCATGCGCAATCCCGGCAAGATAGCCCTTCTCTGGGGAAACTCCGAACATGTCACACATAAGCTCTGCTGTCGCCGCGACCCTAAGACTATGCTCCCAGCGCTCCTTCTTCTCGGCGGCCTGGGCAGCCGCGCTAACCTTGTCAATCAGTTCCTTCGTCATTTCCATGAGTATAAAGCCTTCTTTCCATAATATAGCGGAAAACACCGGCAGGAACAAGATACTTGAATCCCCTGCCCTCCCCCGCCCTGGTTCTTATATCAGTGGAGCTAAGGGGAATCGCCGCATTGGAAAGACGGACGGCATCCGCAAAGAGGGGGTCAGTAGAAAAATCATAATCCAGGTTGGAGGCAAAGCTCGCATCAGCGTATGCACCATGCGGTTTATTGGCATGGGATGCACTTTCTATTGTCATCGGCCTTCTGGCCAGTATCAGTGTACAGCGGCGGGACAGCTCCTGGGCATGATACCAAAGATGAAAACCCGGCAAAAGGTCATCCCCCATTATAAGACCAATCCTGCCCTCCAGCACACCGGAGTATTTCTCCTCAAGGAAGCCCACTGTGTCCCATGTATACGAAACACCTTCCCTGTCTATCTCGCAGGACTCCACAACAAATCTCTCATCATCCTTACAGGCAAGACGAACCATTTCCAGCCTGTCAGCGGCCGAAACCTCGACCCTGGCCTCCTTATGGGGGGGCTTGTAAGTCGGGATAAAAAGTATGCGGTCATAGCCCAGCACACTGCATACTTCGTCCGCAAGGGCAAGATGGCCAATATGGACGGGGTTAAAGCTCCCGCCTAGAATCGCAATTCTCATCAGCTCTCCTGCACAGGCTCGGCACCGGGATACTGCACTTCCATATCCTCATCCACAGAGCGGGTCTCCAAAAAGGAGCTATGCCTTTCCCCACCATCAACGGAATCACCCGCATGATTCCTTCCGGGCGCATGAGTCCGCTCCATCTTCTCCACCAGCTCTATAATCGCCTTCTTAGCCGCCCCCATGTTGGTTCGTGCCATGACAGAGACAGGGATGACATTCACGTCCTGGCCTTCCGCAAGGATTTTTTCCTTGACCTTGGCGGCCATCTCGGAAGCTCCATCCAAATCAATCTTGTTGCACAGGACTATCCGGGGCTTGTCGGCAAGGCCTCTGCCATAGCTGGAAAGCTCCTTGACGAGCGCGTCGTAGGCGGAAAGGCAGCCTTCATCGGAGCAGTCAATCATAAAGAGAAGGCCGGCAGTGCGTGAGATATGCTTGAGGAACTTAATCCCCAGACCTGCCCCCTCAGACGCCCCCTCGATGATGCCCGGAATGTCGGCGATGATTATGTCGTTGTTTTCATCCACATGCAGAACCCCCAAGTTCGGAACCTTGGTCGTGAACGGATAAGGAGCTATTTTAGGCCTGGCATTGGTAAAGAAGTCCAAGAGGCTGGATTTACCGGCATTGGGGAATCCCACAAGACCTATATCAGCCATAATCGAAAGCTCCACCCTAAGCTTCTTCTCCTCGCCAAGCGTACCCTTGTGGGCATAGCGGGGAGCCTGGTTGGTGCTGCTCTTGAAGTGCACGTTTCCCCAGCCACCTTTGCCACCTTTTAGGAGGACAAGGGATGTGCCCTCCTCGTCATCCTTGAAATCCCGTATGACCTCTCCAGACTCGGCATCTTTAAGTATAGTCCCCGGCGGAACCGGGATGACAACATCCTCTCCGTCCTTGCCATACTTGTTCCAGCCCATTCCGTCCTGACCGTTCTTTGCCTTGAAAATCGGGTGGAACCTCAAATGGGCCAGAGTCCGCAAGTTACGCCGGACAACAAACACGACATCACCGCCACGACCACCATCGCCACCATTAGGACCACCGTTAGGAATATATTTCTCACGGCGAAATGATATACAGCCGTTCCCGCCCTTCCCTGAGATGACGGTTATCACGGCTTCATCAGCAAAATCAACCATAAAACCTTTCTTTCCTTATAAAAAAAGCCCGGCATGGAATAACCAGACCGGGCAGTCAAAATCAAACCAGAGCGACAGGCTTATGCCTTCGCAGGAACAAGCTTAGGCTCACGCCTTCCGATAAAGACCGATTCGACGGCCATCGGCTCAACGGAAACAGTCTTGCGATTCCGCCTCTCGCCGAACACGACCTTTCCATCAACAGTAGCGAAGAGGCTGTCATCACCAGCCCTCTTCACATTGTCACCGGGATGAATCGGCGTTCCACGCTGCTTGACTATGATGGAACCTGCTGAAATCAGCTGGCCACCGTAAACTTTAACTCCCAAATGCTTAGGGTTTGAATCGCGGCCGTTCTTTGCACCGCTTCCACCTTTGCTACGTCCCATATTATTCCTCCGTTAAATTTCCAAACACAATAATCCAAAGCCTTTTATTCTCGGACTTCCTTAAAGCTGACACTTTCAGGATAATCCTCGGAAAGGCTCTGCATCCCTTTCCTTACAAAATCCGCGACGCATGAAAGCCGCTCCACAGCGGACTTTCCATAGTCGGCAACCTTTAAGCGAAGCTCGCCGCGCCTGGATAAATCCTTTTCCAGCAGCAAAGCATCTCCACCGGACTCCAAGACATCAATAACAGTCCTGAGCAGAAAGCTTTCCGCAGCACAGACTATATCATGCCCCGTCTTCCCATGACCAGCATGACCTGAGGCACAAAGCTCCCTCAGGCGACCGTCATAGGAACAAGTCAGGACAACATGCGTCATTGCCGCCCATCAAGCAACAACAATGTCCTTTACCTTCACATCAGTGAAGCAGTCCCTGTGCCCATGCAGACGGTGGTAGTCCTTCTTGGATTTGTACTTAAGAACAAGAATCTTCTTGTCACGGAAGGTATTTCCAACTTCGACCGTGACCTTAGCACCAGAAACATAAGGAGTTCCGACATTAACCTTATCCCCATCGCTGACGAGGAGAACCTTGTCAATCGTAATCGTCTCGCCCTCTTTAGCATCGTTAATCTTTGCAAACGTGAGGACTGCATCCTTCTCTACCTTGTACTGGTTGCCGTTGTATTCAACGATAGCGTACATCTTAAACCTCTGAAAAAAAACTATTTGCTCTTGCCAGGTAGCGGGTCTGTCATGAGCCTATGAACGCATAAACGCTCTATACTTTAGCAGTTTTTCACATAAAAAGTCAAGGGTAGAAAAGGCACAAGGGCATCTCGAAAAACGCTCCAAGCGCAATTTTTCGAGGTTCCCGCAATACAAAAACATTTGAAAAACGTCAATTAAATTCTAAAGCTAAGGTCCTCACTACCCCTTGTTTTGTTCACAAGGGGTAAAGGCTCATCGTAGAAAAAAGAATCCTTTATCTTTAGCCCCCCTGAGCTAAAGCCAAGCTTTCGGTCAGACCTGACTTTCTCACCATGAAAGTCACTGCCCCCCGTCGCGATGATTCCCATTGAATGGGCAAGCTCTTCAAGCCGCTCCGCCTCGGAAATCCTGGCACCGGGATGCCATGCCTCCAGCCCCATTACACCAGCGGCCTGCACTTCCAACAGTTTCTCAGGTATTTTCCCCCAGGAGACAAACATGGACAGGGGGTGGGCCTGCACGGGAATGCCGCCTGAGTCCTTTATGGCCGCGACAGCCACTGATAAATCCGAGCCGGCCTTGTCCACAAAACAGGGTCTCCCCTTGGCAAAATATTTGTCAAAAGCCTGCTGCCGGGTTTTGACATATCCCTTCTGGACAAGCATGGCGGCGAAGTGCGGCCTGCCCAGCTCCTGCGTGTCAAAAGCCCCCCTGAGCTCATCAAGATTTATATCAACACCGTTTTCCCTAAGCTTTTCCGCCATCTGCTCGTTACGCTGCCGCCTCCCGTCCTCCAAGAAAGCAATAACATCCCTTAATGAGGGAGAGAGCGTTTTGAGAGCCAGTCCGAGCAAATGGAATTCCCCTGTCGGCCAATCTATGTTCAGCTCCACCCCCGGCACAAAGATGATCCCCTGCCGAGCAGCCTCTTCCTGAGCCTCCATAAGGCCGGAACAATTGTCATGGTCAGTCAAAGCAAGGACAGAAAGACCAGAAGCCACGGCCTTCCTAATCAAAGCGGAAGGCGAATAGCATCCGTCAGATGCCGTTGAATGAGAGTGCAAGTCTATCATAGATTAGGCTAAATTTAGCATAAAAGCAAAAAAAAAGATAGCATAAAAGGAGCTTTTATGCTAAAATGAGAAAATATAGAGGAATTGGAGTTTCAAGGCTATGCCCCCTTGAGACAACCATTCAGTATTCAGGAGTTTTTAATATGCCAAAGCAGATGGCCTATAAGCCAGGAAATATAATTTTCTTTGCAGGTGACAAGGACGACCGTATCTTCATTCTTCAGTCTGGAAGCGTTGAGCTGAACGCTGTTGACATAAGAACCAAGATGGAAGTAAAGGAGATGGTAAAGCAGGGGGAATTCTTCGGCGTAAAGAACGCGATCGTCCATAAACCCCGCACTGACACGGCACGGGCTTTGTCCGACTGCCTGGTTGTAATGCTGACAGTACAAGAATTCGAAAACACAATATCAAAGAACAAAGAACTTATGGAGAAGATGATGACACACTTCTCCAAGACGCTCCGCTCCATCCACTATGACACAGAAACCCTGCTCAAGAACGAGGAAATGAAGGGAGAAAAAGAAGAAAAACTCCTCGCCATAGCAAAGGCCTACTTT
>JAFTEK010000149.1 GCA_017453705.1 Treponema sp. | reverse complement strand
GGGAATTTATGGACTTGTTGATTTGGTAGCCGTAGCTGTCGCCCTCATCAAGCCGCACGAGGATAAGCGTGTCCGTCAGTGCTCTCAGTATGTCTGAAAAGTTCAACACTGCTTTACCTCCGATGAAATACATAATACTATACAATACCTTGTCTGTCAAGGTATCTTGTGTAAAAAGATATGTTTTTTTGAAAGGTGTGAGTGATGCTTACTGTGGCGTTTGTTTTGGATAATGAGAAAACTTATTTTCGATTTCGAGTGGATTTATATTTCTGTGTTCTTTATTGCATTGATGCCAAACGGATCCATATCTCATCGCGGTGCCGCCTGCCCAGCGCGTCCAAGGCGGCGGCGGTGTCGGCCTGCCCATTTTCTTCCATATATTGTTTCAAGTCCACCAGAAAACGGTTCATCGAGAAGTGCTGGAAGGCAAGAACATGTTCCCATGTTTCGGGGCATGGCTGGTAACATCTTACTAGCTCGTCACGGTAAGGGATGAAGATACCCTTGCCTTTTAGCTCCGCGTATCCCACCATGTACAGCCGCGTCCCCCCCTCCGCAAAAAGCCTCTGGTGCAGGCGGGCGGTAAGGCGCGCCATCTCCAGCTGGCTTTCCTGTATGGCTTCTGCGATATCCGGGCTTCCGCTTGCCGACAGGTATCTCAGGTGCTTGGTCTTTGCCGTGTGTATGGGGGTCTTGTTCGTTATGAGCGCGTTCCTGCGGAAGTCCACCCCCAGCGCGGGGTTCCTGCGGAAAAAGCCCTCCGCCACCCGCCCGCTCTGTCCGACCAGGTATGCCCTGCGGCTGACAAGCTGCTCTTCCTTGCCGGGGTTGTCTCCCACGACAATCAGCTTTATGTCATCCTCCTCCGTTATGCCGTCCCAGGCGGTGTTGTAGACGACCGGTGTGTCATGGCTGTAGGGCGGCGTGTCGTCCTTGGAGGCCTGGCTCGTAAGCTGGACAAGCTCGGCGGACAGTGGGGCATAGCGGTTCACGAGGGAAGCAACGGCGGCTCGGTAATCCTGTATCGCGGAAAAAGCAGTGTGTGTCATGGGATAAATCTCCTGTTGGACGTGATAGTTCGGGCATAAAAAAAGGGAGTTGCTATCTTTGCAACTCCCTTCATGGGTTGCGGGAGACCAGACTTGAACTGGCACAGCTCGCGCCACTAGCACCTCAAGCTAGCGTGTCTACCAATTCCACCACCCCCGCATTCTATGCGAACAGCACAAGTTTGCTCTGGAAAGCTGCACCTGCACTGAAATGTAGGCATATAATAGAAGATTGGTACATTTTAGTCAAGTAGTGGATTCGCCATTTGCTAGGATTTGTTGGCTTTTTTGAATGGGAAGAAAAAATGACTTTCTAATGTGGAAAATTCCGAATTTGTGTGATAATATAATTATATGGCGTACTTTCCACTTTTCGTGAACCTAAAGCACAAAGAAGTTCTGGTCCTGGGCGGGGGTAGCGTCGCCTTTCAGGAGATGGCGACATTTTTGACCTTTGAGCCAAAGATTACCCTCGTGGCTGAATCTGTAGAACAGAACTTGGAGGTTCTTATAGGAGCCTATTCCAGCCAAGTGCGCTATGTGCAGGAAAAGCCCAGCCTTGAGCTAATCCAGTCGTTGGACTGCAATCCAACCTTGGTCGTTGTCACCTTGGATGACCTTGCGCTTAATGCAGCCATTTATGAATATTACAAGGGAAAGAACGTCTTGGTAGAAGACATATCCAGCCGCTCCAGATGTGACTTCATCTTCCCCGCCATAATCAAGAGGGGGGATGTTGTATGCGGAATTTCTTCCAGCGGCAAGAGCCCCCACGTTTCACAGTTTATCAAGACCCTCATAGAAGGTGCTCTCCCCCAGAACATTAGCGAGATAAACGAGCACATGGAGGAAATCAGGCGTGCCGTCCGCCAGTCCATAAGCGATCCAAGCAAGAGATCCAGAACCCTGCAGGCTATTTTCATGCGTCTTATAGAAGATGACAACCAGACCTCGGATGCGGAGATAGACGGAATCATAGCAGATGCAGAGTTATAAGCTTAAGGCCATAAGATTTTTTCTCGTGTTTTTGATGGTGCTTGCTATATTCCTGCCCATAGGATACGGCATAATTAAAGCCGGTGAGGGGCGCAGCAAGGAAAAGGCCGGCTATGTGGCGGAGAACACCATAGGCAGAATGCAGAACGTCTATTCCAACTATATGCTTTCCGCCAAGAACATGGCAGGCTATGTTGAAGGTCACAATGGCGGCTATATGGGCATAACTAGCATTGGTGAAAATTACATCAGAAACCTATACGGAATTGCAAGCTTACAGCTGGAAAGAAACGGTATTGTAGAATACTGTATTCCCAAGGGCAGCGGAGACATAGGATACGATGTCTTTGCCCAGGATGCCAAGAAAGATGATGCGATAATTGCAAGGGATGGGAACGTCGCGGTTCTGAGCGGCCCCTATGAGATGAAGCAGGGCGGGGGCAGCCTTGTCCTGCGCGTTCCGGTGCTTTTAAACGATGAGGCAGGGCATAAGACATTCTGGGGGTTTTCCAGCGTTGTGATAGACTTGGGGCAGTTCTTCAAGACGGCAGGAATAAAGAAGCTTAACGACCTGGACTATTCCTATCAAATCTGGATGCACGACAAGGTGGACGACATAATTTTTGACGGGGTAATCGGGGAATTTGAGTCGCCTGTAAGGAAGGTATTCAAGTACGGGGACAAGGACTGGTATTTGTATATAGAGCCTAAAGACGGCTGGATAAACAAGGGAACTGTGACCCTGTACATCGCGAGCAGTTTCCTGATGGCCCTGGTGCTTACCATTCTGGATTCGCTGGTCATAAGCATAATGCAGAAGAACGTCGTTCTTAAGAAGCAGACCAGCCAGCTGCGCATTTCTGAAAAGAACGAGAGAATCCTGCGTAACAGCTACGAGGCGGCAGTCGAGAGCGCGGAGCTTTTCCTGTGGGAGCTGAACTTAAGCGACGGAAGCGCAAGGCTCACTGACAACCCGTGCACTAGAAAGTTGAGCGAGGCTCACAAGATACCCAAGGAAATTCCAAACCTTGCCCAGTACGTCAGGGAGCGCTGCCCTGAGAAGGACACCAAGATTTTGGACGACATCTTTTCCAATATACGCAGGGGAAGCAGGAACGTAAGCGCGCAGATTCACTTCAGATCCGATGGGGATTCCCTGCTTCATACTGTCAAGATTACATACCTTATTATCTGTGATGACTACGGCAAGCCCCTCAAGGGTTACGGGGCGGCCCAGGATTTGACTGAGGACAGCGCAAAGAGGGACGGCTACAATCAGGAGCGGGCTTTCTTTTCTTCCTATCAGGGGCAGGACATGGTGCT
>JAFTEK010000004.1 GCA_017453705.1 Treponema sp. | reverse complement strand
TTTGGAATAATAGTGGTCTTCAAGGTATATCGACACACGGGAGTCCAGGCTCAGGTTCTCGCCGTTAAAGCTGTACTGGGGGAATGGGCAGTCCCGCCGTGTGATGAAGTACTGGGGGTGCTCTATGACCCACTTTCCGTCCATACCTGTGTGGTTTGGAACCATGTCCGCTGCAAGGCGGATTCCGCGTATCCAGCAGCGTTTGCGCAGGTTGTCCAAAGCACCCCAGCCACCCAGGTTGTCGGCAATCTCGTAGTCGTAAAGGGAGTATGCCGAAGATGCTGCCTCCGGGTTGCCGTTTATCTGCTTGATTCTCTTGCTTGCCCAGCTGCGCTGCCAGAGACCTATGAGCCACAGGCCGGTAAAGCCCTCGTCTCGCAGGCGGTCAAGCTCCTCGTCAGGTATCTGGTCAAGCCTTGTGATATCCCTCTCGTACTTCTTGGAAAGCTGGTAGAGCCAGACGAGGACTGTCTTGGCCATGAGGATGACCTTTGGCATCCAGTCCTTGTCGGGGCTGAACCTCTCATATTCCCGCATGAGGTCGTCATAAGAGTATGGCGACATGTCCGGGTCGCCGCCATTGGTCGGGTGCCAGGCGGCCTTCTCCTCTTCGGAGATTGTGTCGATTCCCTCAAGCAGACGGCGGAGCCACTCTCCCAGAAGGTCAGCCCAGTATTTTCGTATGTAGTCCAGCTGCCCTTTGAGTGATGTCGGGGACGCTATGACAGGCTCCTTTAGCATTGTGATAAGGTCGTTGTTCTTTGGGCCGAACACTGGCTGTGTCTTGAAGAAAGCCTTTATCTGGTTCCAGGTCTTGATGTAAAGAGGATTCTCGGCAAGCTTCTTGTCATCGAAGAGAATCTGGAAGGGGTGGAAGGCCGGATTCTCGTTGGCCAGATGGAGCAGCACAAGCTCCTCAAGCACCTGCTCTCGGTTAGGCCTGTCCTTCTTTGTGCCTGTGTCGTATGCCGTCCGCGCGAGGAATTCCTCCTTGGAGCACTTGCCCTGATAGACTTCGAGCGGGGGGAACTCGTCCATGAACTGGTACAGGAACTCGTTCACCTTGTCCTTGCCGCCAAAATATGTGTCCAGGTCTTCCAGAAGCTTGGTAAAGCAGGAAGGAGCCTTGTCACGGCGGAAGAGCATACAGACATAATGGAAGATTTCATCTATGAGACCCATCGCGTTCAGGTTTCCGGCGGACACCTGCTTTTCTTTCTCACCCCGGCTCACGAACAGCTCGTTAAGCTTGGTCTGGAATTTGTGGACGGCCTTGAAGTCCGCCAGAATGACGTTGCCGCATGAAGAGTACAGGCTCTGGTCAAACTTGCACAGGTCTCGTACCTGCCGGCTTATATGGAACTCATTGTATGACAAACGCATTTTCACTTGGATTCACCTCTTATCATGTATTGTTGCTATCTTCTTTATGCCCTCAATCAGGCTCTTGTCCTTGTCCAGGTCTGCAATGCTGACCGGAATTCGGTATGTCCAGTTGAAGCTGTTGACGCTGCCGGGAACGTTTATCCTTTCTTCGTCCTGCCTCTCCTTGTAATAGTCCTTGTTAAGGAACAGGTAGTCCTGCAGTGGGTTCACGAACCACGCGCTGTTTGTCCTCGCGGAAGTCTCCAGACAGAACGCGGCGATTTTATCGTCAAATTCCGCGTCCTTGTTCGGAATTTCCAGCTGTGCATTTCGTGATGCGCCGTCCGCTTCCACAAGGCGGAGGTATGCCTCCACGGACTGCTTCTCACCCGTCCACCATTGGCGCAATGTGGGGCTGTCGTGGACTGATGTGGTGCAGACGCTCATCTCAGGGATTTTGTCAAACGATATGTAAGGCTGGCCTTCCGCCGACCAGTCACGTGTCCAACGGACGACCTTAAGGCTCATTATGCCTACCTTGTCCAGCACGGCAGGCATACAGGCAAGGCTTGCCCCCAGATCCTCCGCGCACGGCAGCATGTCCGTCGTCCTGCATATCGGGCTAAGGGTGTCCAGGGCCTGCTTTTCCCAAAGCTTGTCCTCTTTTCTGCCGTTTTTATCAAACAGCTCCTTGAGCTTTTCCTGCTCCTCGCCGCTCAAGCTTTTCCATGCTGTGGAAGAACCATAAGAATAGACCGGGATAAAGCGATTGGCCTCTATCTCTATAAGGGCCCTGTCCCGCCACTTGCGGGCAAGGGCTTCCTTGAGCCTTCTGTCCTTGCCCTCGTCATCGGAGAGGGGCTGTGAGTAAATCTGCCCGTCTGTCAGAATCTCAGGCTTAAAGTTCCAAAGCTCCTCATCTTTCACGCGGTCGCAGAGCTTGGACAGGATGGAAAGTGCCTCGTCATGGTTCCAGGTTATGTCCTCTATGAGTCCTGTCGGGATATGGGGCTTGGAAAGCCAGTTGAGCCTGCCCTCGTCAAATCCTGCTTCTTCCAGCTCCTTGCGGTCTATGCTGGAGTAGGGGCTGGTGTGCCCCAGGTATGCCGTCGTCTCGCCCCGCCTTACGCTCCAGATCCTGAAAAAGCCCAGTATGTGGTCTATCCTGAAAGCCCCATAGTAGCGGGCAGCCTGCCTGACCCGCTCCTTCCACCAGTCAAATCCCGACGCGGCGATTTTGTCCCAGCTGTATGTGGGAAACCCCCAGTTCTGGCCTACAGGGTTCTCACCGTCCGGCGGAGAACCTGCCAGCTGCTCCTGGTTGAAGTATTCCGGCCAGGCCCAGCAGTCCGCGCTGTCGTCGTTCATCAAAATTGGGATGTCGCCTTTGAGGATGATTCCCTTGGATTTAACGTAATCGGAGGCCTCCTGGAACTGCTGGGCAGCCCGCATCTGGCACCACACGAAAAAGTTGTGGCTGGAGCGGTGGGCCTTGTTGTTCCACCTCAGCTCAATCCTCTTGCAGTCTATGTTCTTGAACTCGTCCGGCCAGTCCTTCCATGTTGCCTGCATAGCCGAGTCCTTGAGATCCTTGAACACTGCGTAGTAGACTATCCAGCTGTTCTTACGCACAAAGGCATCCAGCTCTCCCTTGAGCTTGGCGGCGTATTCCTCCGTGGGCGGGACCAGCTTGATGGGGGCTGCGGGCTTTGATTCTTCCGTTGCCTTTGCTTCTGCCGAAGCCCCGCCTTCCGCCGCCTTCTTGGACTTGGCGGGAGCCTTGGGCTTGACCTTGCCGGCACATCTTTTTTCTATATAATTGTAGAGCAGGTGGAGCAGCTCGGTCTTCCTGCCTAGCAGGGCATCGTAATCGAACCTTGGCCTGTACTTGAATTCCTTGTTGAATGCCCTGTATGCCTTGGCAAAGGCAGTGTCCATCTTATAGGCTTCGTCAAATTCGGGAAGGGCCTCGAGCCTGATATACATCGGGTGCAGGGCATAAGCAGACAGGCCGGAGTAGGGCGATGACTGGGTTCCCGTGTCATTGACGGGCAGCAGCTGTATTACACTGAGGGAGCACTTGTCGCAGAAGTCCGCAAAATCCGTCAGAGCCAAAAAGTCACCAGCCGCCTCACAGCCTTTTGTGTACAGGGCGGAAATGGGAACTACAACGCCTGTTTTCCTTTCCATAAGTTTGATTATAGCATATTTTTTGTTAAAAGCAAGGTTGTTGTCAAATGTTAGGGCATTTCACTGTAAATCCATCGAACATTTTGCTGCCTT
>JAFTEK010000148.1 GCA_017453705.1 Treponema sp. | reverse complement strand
ATGGGTATCCGTGAAGCCATTGGTGAATTTGTTACTTTCGTGGACTCGGACGACTTTCTTGACCCTTATGCCTATCAAGCGGCGATGGAGCCATGCCTAACCGGACAATACGATGTTGTATGCTTCGGGATGTCTTTTTGCTATGGGAAACATGATAAGAAAGTCCCGTTCTCCGATGCCTGTGACCTGTTCACAAAGTTTCGCAAATATAGATTCTACATGCATTCCCCCTGCAATAAGATTATACGCCGGACAGCCTTGTCAAACAGGTTGTATCGGACGGACATACATGTACTGGAAGATTTGCTGTTCATGTTTGACCTGTTGACAGACAGATACCGTATCCTGTATATGAAAGATGTATTCTACCATTACAGGAGGGACAATAAAACATCCCTCACCCGCTGTGCAGGACGGAATACGGTCAGCATGATACATGATAAGGAAATCGTATACGATACTATTGCCTATATATGCAGCAGAAAGAAACTTCCTGAAACCAGGTCTCTTAAGAGATATATTCGTTTTCTGAATGCATGGGTATCGTTGCCTTATATAAATAATCCATACATTTTTTCGCCAGTCACCTTCAGGATTAAGAGCCTGCCGTGGAATTTCTATTCCCTACGTCCGGATATATTCGTAGAGGAACTTTTCGCGTTTTTAGGCATTGACTGTGTGCCAAGCTGTATTGTTGCCATGAAAAGACATTTGAAAACCCTCAAGACACGGAACTTGTCAAATATAGCCAAGCTGCTCGCCTAGCGGATTTCCCACGAAAAAGCAGGTTGCCTTTGCAACTGCATTTTTGCAAGGCGTTAGCCTGAACAATCTAGAAAAGAAGAACGTGTTTTCCAGCGTGCTTGAAGCATAGAATTAGGAGAATTGCACCTGTGACGGATAAAACCGACAAAGACGTACTTGTCTCCATAATTCTTCCCGTGTACAACGCGGGAACAGCCCTGTATACATGCCTGGATTCCCTTGTGAGCCAGACCCTTGGGCGAATAGAGATTATCGCAATACTGGACTGCCCCACAGACGGAAGCGACAGGGTTGTAAAAGAATATGCGGATAGATACCGGCAGATTGTCGTCATAGAAAATGAAAGCAACATGCATATAGGCGAATCCAGAAACAGAGGACTTGATGTCGCAAAGGGAAAATACATAGCATTCTGTGATCATGATGACTATTATGCGCCCAAAATGTGCGAAACCATGTATGACAAGATGGAACAAGGCGGCCTTGACTTGTGTTTATCAAATTATGTGGGGGTCGTAGACGGAAAGATACGCGACCGTTATAACTATGACGGGCTTGCCACAGATTCAGCAAGCTTCTTTGAATCATCCGTCGGATGCCTCACTGACAGCGACTTTAACTTCATATTGAACGGAGTTGTTTGGAACAAATTCTTCAGGCGGGATATCATCGCGGACAACAATATACGGTTCATCGACACAAGGGAGATGGTTCCCGAGGATCTGACCTTCCTCATAGAATACTCCTTCTACAGCAGAAAAACAGGAATATGCCGTGAGGACTTATATTTCCACATTAAGGAGAACGGCAGGAACACAGCCTTAACCTGGTCGTATTGTGAGCCGGACAAGATAATAAGAGGCCTTCAGCACACGAAATCCTTCCTGCTTGATAAGAATTGTTTTAACAGTCTTGAGGAACGGTTTGACAACTCCGTCCGCTACAGGTTCCTGCAAACCCTGTTCTATTGCATCTCGCACCTGAGTCCATGGAAGCTTCTCCGCACACTGTCAGCCTGCTCAAAGAGTCCCTTGGTCATGGAATCCTTCTCACATGGAAGCAGGGTAATCAGGGCAAGCAACAAGGCGATGGCAGCGTTCCGTCTTTTTAGGGCCGGTGTACTCGTCTTGGGCAGAATCCGTGTTCATTGAAACACGATAGCTGCATCTACCCGTAGACGCAAACACTGTGGCTTCCCGGGCAGTCCGGCAGCCCATTCCTTCTGGGTGTCTCAAACATATCCGATGGGTATGGCAGTCACACCCGGCCTGACGGTGGCCGGCTCCGCGCAGTTGCAGATTATGATGCTGTTCCCAATCCGCATGTTCCTGAGTCTCCCTGTGATGAAGAAATTTCTTGCGTCATCGGAGGACGGGGTCGCGGTCTTTTTTATTTCCACAGGGTACAGGACGTCATCCCGGTAAACCATCAGGTCTATCTCGGTCTTGTCCTTGTCCCTGTAGAAATACAGCGGCGGCTCGACCCCATTGCTGCAGAACGACTTGATTATCTCGCTCACCGCATAGGTCTCAAAGAAGGCCCCGGCCATCGCCCCCCCCTGCATAGTCCCTGGGCTGGTCCAGTGGGTAAGGTATGCCGCCAGTCCCGTGTCCATAAAGTAGAGCTTGGGTGTCTTGACGACCCGCTTCTCCACGTTCGCCGAAAACGGGCGGAGGAGATGGACAAGCCCGGAGCTTACAAGCAGGGAGAGCCATTTTTTCACGGTAACATCGCTTATCCCTACCTCGTTCCCGATGTCGCCGTAGTTCACGAGCTGTCCCGTCCTTGCGGCAACGACCGAGACAAACTGCAGGAACTGCATCTCATCGGAGACATGCACTAGCTTCCGTATGTCACGCTCTATATAGGTCTTGAGGTAATTTGCATAGAAATCACCGGCACTGACCGTTCCTTTCACAACCTCAGGATAGCCCCCGGTATAGATGGCCTTCCATGTTCCGGTGACTGAAAAGTCCGCAGTCTTCAGGCGGTCACGGCCGCCGAGGATGAATTCCTTGGAAGGAACAAATGGCTCCGAAAAAGCATCGCCCCTTATCTCACGGGCTGACAGGGGGTGCAGCTGGATTATTCCGATCCGGCCGGACAGGCTTTCCGTGGCACTTTCCATCAGCCTGAACTGCTGGCTCCCGGTCAGGAAGTACATTCCGGGGGAGCGGTTCGAGTCCACCGCCATCTTCAGATACCGGAACAGATCAGGCACGTACTGGATTTCATCAAACAGGTACGGGGCGGGATGGAATTCCATGAAAGCCCTGGGGTCAGACTTTGCCGACAGCTCCTCCATGGGGTCATCAAACGTGGTGCTCCCGATGCTTCTTCCAGCGGTGATTTTTTTTAGGAGCGTGGTCTTGCCTGTCTGCCGTGCCCCCGTGACCAGGACTGCTGGGAATTCCTCGCTGAAACGCCTTATCGTTCTTTCGGCATGGCGGCCTATGAAGCTCATTGGAAAGGTCTCCTTCATTTTACATGGGATAATCCAAACTGTAATTTTATTTTATCCCACGAATATAAACCTGTCAACATCCTGTGCAAGCTAAACACCAGGCATAGGCAATAAGGAAAGAATATGAACATCGCACTTATAATAGCCGGTGGATCCGGCAGCCGCATGGGGCAGGACATCCCCAAGCAGTTCATGCACGTGGACAACGCCCCGGTGATAATTCATACGATGAAAGCCTTTGAGTCGCATCCAGATATAAACACGATAGCCGTTGTAT
>JAFTEK010000147.1 GCA_017453705.1 Treponema sp. | reverse complement strand
GCCATACTGCTGCGCGACACAGGAGCCACAATCTCCCCGTTCAACGCCTTCCTGCTCCTTCAGGGTGTGGAGACCCTCTCGCTCAGGCTTGAGCGTCATGCGGAGAACACAAAGAAGGTCGTGGAATTCCTGAGCAAGCACCCCCAGGTCTCCAAGGTGAACCACCCTTCCCTCCCCGACCATCCCGACCATGCCCTGTACCAGAAGTATTTCCCCAACGGGGGCGCGTCAATCTTTACATTTGAGATTAAGGGCGGCAAGGATGCCGCATGGAAGTTCATAGACAACCTGAAGATTTTCTCCCTGCTCGCGAACGTAGCCGATGTAAAGAGCCTGGTCATCCATCCGGCCAGCACGACTCACTCCCAGCTCAACGATGAGGAGCTTGCCGACCAGGGAATAAGCCAGAGCACCATCCGCCTTTCGATAGGAACCGAGCACATAGACGACATAATCGAAGATCTGGACAACGCTCTAAAGGCCAGCAAATAGGCGGGGCAGTTCATCTATAAACAGGGGGGCGGCAAGCCCCCCTTTCCGTCTGATTGATAGATATACTTGAATTCGCTATAATCGTAAGGACAGGCTTTCCGTAGTCGAGGCAGTTTCAAAGGTTCAGACGAACTTCTGAAACATGCCCGGCATATAAAAACCATGACAAGAGGATGACAAAATGTTGAGAAATTCCACCCATAAGGCTGTAGTGCTGGCTCTCCTTGCTATGACCTTGGCTCTAGGCTCATGCTCGCTTTTCAAGAAAGAGTTCATACTGGCGACGGGTGGAACAAGCGGAACATACTACCCCCTGGGGACTGCTATTGCCGACATCTGGAACGAGTCAGTTGACGGTGTGGAGATTAAAGTCCAGGCAACAGGTGCTTCCGTGGAGAATATCCGTTTGCTGGACAAGGGTGAATCCCAGATAGCAATAGTGCAAAACGATGTGCTGGACTATGCGTTCAACGGAACCGACATGTTTGAAGGCGAGAAGATTCAGGGCATCCAAGCCATAGGAAGCCTGTACCACGAGGTCGTCCAGATTGCAGCCTCCAAAGCCAGCGGAATAAAAGATGTATACGGTCTTAGGGGAATGAGGGTTTCCATAGGAGACCTGGGGTCTGGAGTTGAATTCAACGCAAAGCAGATACTGAAAGGCTACGGCCTGTCAACTGACGACATGGACATAAGCAACTTTTCTTTCAAAGAAAGCGCGGACGGAATCAGGAAGGGGATGCTGGACGCATGCTTTGTCACATCGGGCGTACCGAATGCGGCGCTGGTGGAACTGGCTTCCGCATCCGAACTTACCCTGCTGCCTGTATCCGGGGCGGAAGCAAAGACAATATGCTCAAACCACCCCTTCTACTCCAAGACAGTCATAAGCGGCGGAAGCTACAGGGGCAACAATGAGGACATACAGGCTCTGTCGGTGAAAGCAACCCTTGTCGTCAGCGCCAGCCTAAGCGAGGATATGGTCTACAAGATGACCAAGGCTATATTTGAAAACCTGACGACACTGGGGGAAGTTCACCCCAAGGGAAATGACATTTCCGCCCCAGGTGCGATAACCGGGGTCACGATTCCATTTCACCCCGGTGCAATCAAGTATTTCCGTGAATGTGGCGCGATGTGATGCAAGGCGGCAGTTTAAAGGGCGGCATCTCACAGGACGGAGGCTTATAGGGCGGCATCTCACAGGGCGGAGGCTTATAGAGCGGCGGCTTATAGGGCGGAGGCTCACAGGGCGGAGGCTTATAGGGCGGCGGTTCTCCATATTACTGCCAGCCCTTGTCGCGTTGCTAATGGCTTTTTGCCCCTCGATAAGGATGCTTTCTATAAAGGGGAAAAAAGCAGGGGGCGGGGGGAACCTGACAATCACACTCCCCCGGTCTGCCATAAGAAACGGCTTTGTCATCTCCTACACCCATTCCGTCAACAAGGGGCAGGTCAGCGACCTGTACTCATGCAAAGGTTCTTGCATAGTGCTAGAGGGAACATCGTTCATCTCCTATGGGGCGGGAATCCCTGAGCCACGAGAAAGCCCCGGTGCATCTTTTGCTGACACAGGCTCAAGATACACGATATCCGGCATGAACAGGCCGATGAAAGAGCTTATGATGGCTGTAGGCCTTTATGCCCGGCACTCACTGGCAACAAGAAAAGAGCACGGAGAGACTGGTGAAGAGCTTTTTCTGGAGGACTATTTTGAAAAGCAAAGCCCTGTCATCATAAAGATAAGGCGGACATCTCCGACGGCTTATCTGCTGGGCAGGCTCCAGAGTGGTGGGCAGGACTGAGGCAAAGGTAGGCAGACATACGAGCGGACAGACTCCGGAGGGGGCTGGCTTTGAAGGGGTGTGGGCTGGCTCCGGAGGGGTGGGCTGGCTAGAAGACCATCTGGAAGTGGATTATTCAGCGTTCCTCTAGACAACCCCATTCGTTCTCCTATTGTAAAATTTCCCTATTTCGTATGGCGACAAGCCGTGCTATAATTAACGGAGCTAACTGGGCATCCCCGAAAACTCGCCATCACGTTTTTTTGGGGATTGCCGCCGAGTTCAACTTCAATCATTAAGGACGGAAAATCAGATGGCGTATCTTATCGGCGTGGACCTTGGAACGAGCGGAACCAAGACGGTGATTTTTGACGAGGCGGGCACCCCCCTTGCCTCCAAGACGGTGGAGTATCCCCTCTACCAGCCCCAGAACGGCTGGGCAGAACAGGATCCGCTTGACTGGTGGAATGCCTCATGCGAGGGCATGAAGGCTGTCATAGCGAAAAGCGGTGTCAAGAAAGAAGAAATCAAGGGAATAGGCATCTCAGGCCAGATGCACGGTCTTGTGATGCTGGACAAGGAAGGCAAGGTTCTCAGGCGGAGCATCATCTGGTGCGACCAGAGGACAGCAAAGGAATGTGATGAGATAACTAAGAAAGTCGGAGCCAAGGAGCTGATAGACATAACGGCCAATCCCGCGCTCACCGGTTTCACCGCCTCAAAGATTCTCTGGGTACGCAATAACGAACCTGAAACCTACGCAAAGTGCGCCCACATCCTGCTGCCCAAGGACTATGTGCGTTATATGCTGACTGGGGAATTTGCAACGGAGGTCAGCGATGCGTCTGGAATGCAGCTTTTGGACGTACCGCGCCGCCAGTGGTCGGACAGCCTGCTTGAGAAGCTGGGCATTGACAAGTCCCTGCTTGCAAAGGTCTACGAGTCCCCTGAGGTGACAGGCAAAGTAACGGCGAAAGCAGCAGACCTGTGCGGCCTCAAGGAAGGAACCCCTGTCGTGGGAGGAGCCGGGGACAATGCCGCAGCCGCCGTGGGAACGGGCACTGTCGTGGACGGAAGGGCTTTCACGACAATTGGAACATCGGGCGTCGTCTTTGCCCACACGTCAAAGCTTTCCATAGACCCCAAGGGGCGTGTCCACACCTTCTGCTGTGCCGTTCCAGGCGCATGGCACGTAATGGGAGTGACCCAGGCCGCAGGGCTTTCACTCAAGTGGTTCCGCGACAACTTCTGCAACGAGGAGATTCTGACTGCCGCCGGGATGGGCAAAGACCCCTACTTCCTGATGGACAAGGAGGCAGAGCGCATTCCGATAGGATGCGACAAGCTGCTCTACCTGCCATACCTGATGGGTGAGCGCACCCCGCATCTGGATCCGGACTGCCGTGGTGTATTCTTTGGCCTGTCCGCCATGCACACCAAGCAGCACCTGCTCCGTGCCGTCATGGAGGGAGTCACATACAGCCAGAGGGACTCAGTGGAAGTCCTGCGAGGCATGGGGGTCAAGACAGACACGATGCTCGCCTGTGGCGGCGGCGGTTCCAGCCCCCTGTGGCGGCAGAT
>JAFTEK010000146.1 GCA_017453705.1 Treponema sp. | reverse complement strand
GTTAGACGAGACTGAATCTTACTTTCTTCTTCATTATTTATTTGGTCGTTTAGTCGTTTGGCCTCATAGTCGCTTGCAAAGGTACGCAAACTTTCCCAAAAAGGAAAGCAAAGTGGCAAGTTTTTTTCGCATTACAGAGCAAAGTGGCAAGAAAGGCACAGGAATAATTGTAATTAAGTCAAGGACAAGGGATAATTTATGACATCTAAAAACACGAAAAGCACGAAACGGAAGGCATGGACATCTGAAGAAGCGAAAGACACGAAACCTCCGAACACGGATGACAACGGATTTACAGCGCGGTAGCAAATTTCGTTGTAAAGGCACAAACAAGATAAGGGGGAGAAAGCTTTCAACTGGTATATTGGCTGACAGCTGCAATCATGGAGCGTTTCAGCTCTTCCCAGTCAAAGCGGACATACATCTTTGGCATGGCGAAAGACTCTGCATCCTCGAAATAGGTCAGGCTACGCAGGGCTACAAATTCAGAATGCTCCGGATATTTCCGCTTGTAGAACGACAGAATTTCATCCAAGGAATAATGCTTCAGAAGGAAATACATATCAATGAAGTCTTTCCTCGAGCCTCTGTTTTCAATCGCATAGACCTTCATAGCGGCAATGTCGGCTGGTGATGCCAATCTTAAGCCATCCTCAACGACAGCTTCCTCAATCCAAGGATAGGCATAGCTGACGATGTCTATCCTAACACCATCGACAACAAAACCTTTAATCATCTTACCTTGCCCCATAAGCGTTACTGCGCCCACCTGGCCAAGCACTTGGCTGAGTTCCTCCGTCGTGGCTTCCACTTCTCCAAAGAAATCAAGGTCAACGGACGACCTGTGTCCATATTGCAGGGCAAGCGCAGTGCCCCCGACAAGACGTGTCTGGCGGAGCAGAGGAGCCTCCATGAGCCGTCTCAGGAGTTCCAGAGTGTGGGGTTCGACTGTCTGATACGATAACATCTGTAGTCCTCCTTCTTTGTGCCGGACATGGCACAGATGAAAGCCAAGCTGACGGCATCCAGGGTCCTGATATTCTTGCAGACTTCCACAATCTTGTCCATGCCATAGTATGCCTTTATGAGCCGCCAGTCTCCAAGCGTCCCGTACTCCAGCACCCGGGGGATGATGTGAGCTGGGTACTGGTCCGGGTCGAATGTATCCTTGTCTATATCCCAGAAGCAGACAGGGGAAAGCCGACTGATGAAGGTCTCACTATTATTTGCCATGATGCTGCAAAGGTACAAAGAAATGTGAAAAGAGAAAAGGGAAAAGGGAAAAATTATTCCTTAAGTGGCGATATGTAAGGAACAACGGACAATCTATAACATCGAAAAGCACGAAACGGAAGGCATGGACATCTGAAGATGCGAAAGACACGAACAGGCTGAACTGCGCCACTGTGCCGCCACTTTTATAGACGCGGAAACCTTGCCTCCACGATGTCTGCAAGCCCGCTACAAGAAGGAGCAAGGATGCTTTTCCTTTTTATTTTTTGTTGTTGGGGTTAAAAAATCGGGGATAGTTGCGTATATAATAATAGGGCCTTTAAAGTGGGTTCTGAAAATCAGCTTTGAATTGCTCTTAGGCTATTCGAGCATATTTGACTTTATAATAATATAGAAAAAGGGTGTGCCCGTTTATTTTGACACACCCTCTTGCTTGCTTCTTAGCGTCAACCGACGCTGTGACGACTTACTTCACCAGGCACTTCTTGCCATTCTTGATGTTGATGCCCTTTTGCGGCTTGCTCAGGCGCTGACCGGCGAGGTTGTAAATACAACCCTGTTCCTCCTCAGAGGAGGTTAGGAGGGGGCTAACGCCTGTGATGACATCCTCTACGGACATGATGCAAATCTTGACAGGCAGGCTGAGCGAAGCACCATTCCTTGCCGTAGCTGTCATGTACCAGCGGCAAGGAGCAAGAGAACTTGCGCCCTTCACCAACGCGCCATCCTGAATGATATAGCGATTCGTCAAGGAGGAAGCATCGAGCGTGTTGTATGACCCTGTGAACTCATACTTTGTGCTTGTCGAAGAGCAGTCAACAGACGCTGTTGTCGTAGGATAGACGGTAACATTCCGGAAGGTGATGGTCTGCTCGCCTGCATTCTTGGCACGGATGAGGTACGGTTTGTTGGGCGTGGTCATCTGCCCGTTGAAGCCTCTGATGCTAAGGACTGTAAAGTCAACGGTGCCATCATTGTTGTCGTC
>JAFTEK010000145.1 GCA_017453705.1 Treponema sp. | reverse complement strand
GTCGTATGGCAGGGAAAGCAGTATACGATAGGCGACAAGGGGAACGGACCTCTCGATGCATTCTGCAACGCGCTCTCAGCTACTCCCGCACCGCGTTTTTCAACGACGGCTTTCCACGAGCACTCTGTCGGAAAAGGAAACAATACTAGCGCATACGCCTACATACAGCTTACGCTTGAGGACGGCAGGCAGCTGTGGGGAGTGGGCAGGTCGACGAGCGTAGGCCGTGCGGGTATTGACGCTGTTGTGTCCGCGCTCAACCAGATTTAAGGCACGTGCTGTATGAGTGAGTTTGTCAGAAAGGTTTCCCGTAAGCTTTCCAAGTTGTCTCCAGAACAGCTTGAGAGAGTCATGGAGTCGGTGAACGGGGAAAACAGAACCCTGAATTCGACCATCGAGAGCCTTTCGACAGGGCTTATAATAGTAGATGCGGATTTCCGTTTCATAAAAAGCAACAAGGCCGCAGAACGCCTGCTCCCATTTAAAAAGAGGCCGTCTGGCGACAAGGCCGGGGATCTGCCTCTGTGGGAGCTGGTGGACGATGAGTACATAAGCTCTTTCCTCATGCTCTGCTCGAATGAGCGAAAAACTAATGTCAGTGAGGAGTTCTCCCTGTCCGCAGGGGACAAGACCCGTTTTGTCACGGTGAAAATCGTTCCCCTTGTGGAAAAGCAGGCCAGCGGGGATGGTAACTCCTTTGACACGACTATAACAGGTTCTGTGATAACGGTAGAGGATATCACGGAGCGCACCCAGCAGGAGGTAATGCTGCACAGGATGGAAAGCCTTGCGGGGCTTACGAACCTGGCCGCCTCTGTCGCACATGAGATAAAGAACCCCCTGGGAGCTATAAGCATACATATACAGCTTCTTCAAAAATCCGTGAAAAAATCCCGCGATGGCGATGGTATGCTGCCAAAGGAAAAATTCATGGAGAACTACCTGGATGTCATAAACGAAGAGATAGACAGTCTTAATAAGATAGTCGTGGACTTCCTCTTTGCCGTCCGTCCTCTCCAGGTGAATATGAGCTTAAGCGATCCCGATGCCCTTATAGAAAAGTTCGCGGGGTTCTTCAGGCCTGAATTTGATTCCAAGGGGGTGCGGGTGGAGCTGCGCCTGTGCAAGGATTCGCCACGTTTATTTATAGACGAGAAGCTTTTTAGGGAGCTTATCATAAACCTGGCTCAGAATGCCCTTGCCGCAATGGAAGAGAGGTTCCTTCAGCCCGGCTCCGATACTGGCGGAGAAAGCGGCTGCCTGCTTATTGAGTCCCACGTAAAAGACGGAAAGTACCTGCTTAACATCGCGGACAATGGGGCCGGGATGGACGAGGCGACTGTTTCCAAGATATTCGAGCCGTATTACACGACAAAAGCTACAGGTACAGGGCTGGGGCTTACGATGGTCTACAAGATTGTAAAAGAGTTTAAAGGCGACATAGACGTGAAGTCCGTAAAAGGCCACGGAACCGTTTTTAGCATAAGCCTTCCGGTACCACAGAAGGAGACCATGCTTTTGGAGAATAAGGCGGGCGGTGTCAAGCTGATTGGGGATTCCTGAGCCGAATAGCTTGAGGAGAGGGCTTGCTCTGCCAGATTCGTGCGTTCCATGACGTTATTGCAGGACAATCGTATTTATGCGGTAGTTTTATCAGTTGTTCTTTTTGGCCGATGGTCTTATACTGTCTCCATGGCACAGGAACGAGAAGACAAGTTCAAGACCCACCGGCTGATTCAGATTGACAAGTGGATTCGTAGCGGCGCATATCCATCGGTGGAAAAGATGATGGCGGAATACGGAGTCTCGCGCAGGACAATCTTACGGGACATCGAATTCCTGCGAGACAGATACGGTGCTCCCGTTGAATACGACAAGGCACGTGGTGGCTATTATTACACAGACCCCACGTTCGTGATACAGAGCGTCATTCTTACGGAAGGTGACCTTTTTACGATTTCGACCGTCATGCCCCTGCTGGAGCAGTACAGGAACACACCGCTGGAAGGCTCCTTCATGAGCATCATGTCCAAGATTTCCGAGCTCATGCCCGACACTGTAAGCGTGGACACATCCTTCCTGAACAAGGACATCGCTTTCATAACCGAGCC
>JAFTEK010000144.1 GCA_017453705.1 Treponema sp. | reverse complement strand
CTTTTTTGTACCTTTAGTCTGCTTGACTTTCATTCTATTCTATCAATCTCCCGTTACAGCAGACTTGCTATCTGCCGTACGTTTTCCGACGAAGACGAGATATTGGCCGTAAAGCTCGTGAAGTTCTCCACGCCGTCCGCAATCTGCTTGAGCGTAATCAGAATCTGCTCGCTCGATGCCGTAAGCTGGCTGACGTACTCCAGAATCTCGCGCGTGCTCGTGGCCGCGTTGTCCGAGGACTGCATGATGCTTTCGAAGCCGCTTTCCAGGCTCTTCGCGCTCGTATAGCCGGAGTCTATCTGGCTCGTTCCCTTCTCGCTGTCCAATATGAGTGAGTCGGAAGCCTTCTGTATCTCACCGATGCGGTCCTTTATTTCACGGATGCTGTCTATGATGTTGTCCGACAGGCGGCGGATCTCCGTCGCGACGATATGGAAGTTCTTGCCCGCCTCACCGGAACTTGAAGCCTCCAGCTCGGCGTTGAAGGCGATTATCTTGGTCTGGTCGGCGACGACGTTGATGATGGAAACCACGTCCCAGATGCCGTCTATCTTCTTGTTGAGTTCCCTGATTCCATCTATCGTGAGCCTGTTGGTCTCCTTTATCTTGAGCAGCTCATCCACGTTGTTCTGCAGGGCCTTCCGGCCCGACATGACCGCATCGCGCGACTTCTCCGCAAGGCCGGTGACCAGCCGCACCTTCTCGCTGATGTTGCCCGCAAGATCCGTGGAATCCTGCATGGTGGCGACAATCTCCTTGACGGCGGCGGACTGGTCGTGGCTCGTCGCGTCCGACTCCTTGGTCGCAACAGCAAGGCTCTGGGTTTCCTTGAACAGGTTGTCACTTATCTGCCGTTCCGTCTTCTGAATGCGTTTGACCAGAAGGGTAAAGGCGGCATAGCACACCCAAAAATTCAAGGTCGCTCCTATGGCGGCGTACACCAGAAACCTGGAGAAGTCTCCCTCCGACGGGTTGCTGAGCAGGCCGTAGGGAACGGTCACCATGTTCATGACGGACAGGTAGACGCAGGTTATGATGGAGACGTTCAAGGTGTTGGACAGGTTGTCACTCACCGTGATTCCGACTTCGCGCATCCGGCTTGCCATGAGACGCTTCTTTACTAGGAACACGTTTATCGTATAGCAGAGGAAGCCGACGCCCACGCTCTGCAGCTCTATGAGGGCAAAGGTAAGCGGATCGAAGGGGGCAATTCCCTTAACGGCCTCAATGATAGCCGTGGATCCCGCCCCCAAAAGGAAGCCGATTGCGTCCCCGGCAGGTATGGCCACGTCGAACTTGCGGTAGCAGGACTTACAGGCAAAGACATCCTCTTCCGTAAGAGAGGATTTGTCCTTCCTGCCCTTTGCGATTATCTCCTCAAACCGGCGCAGGATGGGACGTTCCACCAGAATGCAACCCAATATAAGGAAGAAAGTGATGCAGACGGTCGGCACGCACTCAGTGACTATCGCCAAAGGCCGCTGGTAGATGAAGCCGTAATGGAACACACGGAGAAAGAATACACCGCAGTAAGTCGTAGAGAATATGACAGCGACGAAAAAACGAAAGATGCTCATGCCGAAAAGTCTCCTCCAACGCTAGAAAGACACATATATGGTACAACGGATGCGAGGCTTTTTGTGAGGAAAAGATGCCAGTCCGTGATTTGCCATGCACGGCACAGTCCATACGCCCCGCATAGAAGAAGGCTGTAGTACGTCCTCAGTCCGAATTCATTATGAGAGGTGAGCTTTTGCATACAAAGTACTTTTTTCATATTTCTGTAATTTTTTATTACAGCCCATTCCATATACCTATTATAGCACATCTGGAGCAAACTGCAAGGAGAAAATTCTGAGGATGGCAATCTGAGCGTGCAGGACGGCAATGCACCGCCCCGCAAACGGCAGACTCAGCCCTTGAGCCCCGCCATCGCCTTGAGCCAGGCTTCCCGAGAGTTCACGATGGACTGCTCGCTAACGCAGTAGGCCAGCCGAAACCAGCCCCTGCCGCCAAAGCCGCTTCCCGGTGCGCAGAGAATCAGGTAGTTCTTGAGGTAGTCAGCGAAGTCCATGTCATCGCCCTTGAAGGAAGACGGCACCTTGCACCACATGTAGAAGGCACCCTCAGGGCTTGCGTGCTCCACCCCCGCCTCGTCAAGGATTGCAACCAGCTCGTCCCGCCGCCTCTTGTACAGGGAATAGTCAGCGGGAGCATCCCAGGCCTGTGCCACCACCCGCTGCATCAGGGCGGGGGCGTTCACGTAGCCCAAAATCCTCGTGCAGAATATACATGCCGCCACGACGTCCGCCTTGTCCGGGCAGGCGGGGTTCACGCAGATGTAGCCTATCCTCTCCCCAGGCAAACTCAGGTTCTTGGCAAAGGAGGTGACGACGACTGAACTGTCGTAAGCCGGGAAAGCGGCGGCGACATTGATGCCATCGTATGTTATGGCACGGTAAGGCTCGTCCAATATAAGGTAGGGCTTCCTGCCGCACTTGGCCGCGTGGGCGTTCAGGGCAGATGCCAGGGCATCTATGTCTGACTGAGGATAAACACGGCCGGTCGGATTGTTGGGACTGTTAATCAGCACGGCGGCTGTCTTCTCGCTCAAGGCTGCCGCAATGCCCTCTATATCAAGCGAAAAATCGGACTTGGTCTGAACGGAAACGAGCGTCCCGCCGTAATTACGCACATAATGGGAATACTCGGCAAAGAAGGGGGCCGGAACAATCACGTTGTCCCCGTCGTTCAGAATAGCCTTTAGCAGGCTGTTGAGCGCACCGGCCGCCCCCACGGACATCACCACGCAGTCACCGGTGACAGGAACGCCCTGCTCCCTGGCGGTCTTGGCGGCCATCGCGTCGCGGGCAAAGGGGTAGCCCGCGTTGGGCATGTAGCCGTGCCAGTTCTTCTCTCGCACGGCGGCAAGCGTCGCAATGGAAGCTGCGACCTCATCAGGCGGGTCTAAATCGGGGTTGCCAAGGCTGAAGTCAAACACCTTGTCCTCCCCATGCAGCTTCTTGAGGGCGACCCCCTCCTCGAACATCTTGCGGATGACGCCTGAACCCTTGCTGTTCATCGTCTCCTTTATATAGCGTGAAATCGGCATGAAAAAGCCTCCGTAGTATGGACTATGATGGGAAAGAGTATAT
>JAFTEK010000143.1 GCA_017453705.1 Treponema sp. | reverse complement strand
CAAGTGGGTGTTTCGGCATGGGGATAGGTTTACTTTAGGGTAGGTAGAAAAAAATTTGGTTTTTGTTTTAAAAAGTGCTTGACAGTACTTTTGCACGGACTTCGCGTTTTTTTGTGAGGAATTGTATGTCTGCGGGCGCAAATCCCCTCGGTCGCATGTTATAACTATAACACGGCTTTTATCAGAGCGCAAGGAAAAAATTCAGAGGCTGCCACCGCGCCGCTTACAGGGCGGCCTGTGCCGGGTTCACTATCTTTACATCCAGCTTGGTGTACGGAATCTCGAACGGTGTCTCACGGCTGACCTTGACGATTGCCTTAAAAGCATCGTTCTTGGTCGCGATGAAGTCCGGGTTCTTGCACCAGAGGCAGACCTTGAGGTTTATGGAGCTGGCTCCGAAGGAGTCGTAGTAGATTTTCGGGGCTGGCTCTGCGATGACTGTGGGGCACATTGACGGGACTTTCTGAAGGGCTTCCAGCACAGCGTCCACATCGGAATTGTATGACACGCCCACTTCAACGACGACGCGACGCACATCAAAGTGGTTGTAGTTGGTGAGCGATCCGTTGATGATGGTGCTGTTGGGGATGCGTACCATCTGGTTGTCAAAAGTGTGGACTTTCACGCTCAGAAGGTCTATGCTGTCAACGATTCCTGTGGTTCCGTCAACGCAAATGCAGTCGCCTATCTTCATCGCCTTTTCGCTGACGACGAACACACCGCTGATGATGTTGCTGACGGAGGTTTGTGCCGCAAATCCTATGGCAAGTCCTGCGACTCCCGCTGCGCCCCAGATGGCGGACAGGTTGACACCGAACAAGTTAAGCACATACATAATCATCAGCACCCTGAAGGTGTAGCTAATCGTCTTGCTGACGAGGATTACGGTGTGCGGCTTGGCAAACTTGGTCAGCTGCCGTTTGAGCAGCTTCTTGATTATCCTGTATGCGATGTAAAAAATCAGTAGGGCGATAATGCTCGTTACCCAGTGGGTGACGTTCTCTACTGTAAAGTATCCTTTGATTTCATCTATGTGCAGAAGGGATGCAGTCTCAGATGAAACGCCCTTGGTAACGGTGCCGATTGTATCCGCTGCTACCTCTGTGACCGTATGGACTGTCTCGCTGGCCGTCTCGGCCACTGTCTGAACTGCATCTGCCACGGTGCTGCTTTCTTCTTCCATAAATATGCTACTCCAAAAAACAACTTGCACCGTATTCTATACTTTTTGCCCCGCTTGGGCAATTGCCTCCTTGAGGAAAGTCGCGGCTTATCAGCAATTATCAGCAACTATCAGCAATGCCGGGCACAATGCGTCCTGTTGCCTATAAGTCCTGTATCTTCTATAATAGACGGACTATGTTAGTTCGCATTATTCTTCTGATCGCCTTCTTTGCGATGATGGTCGCGGTCGGGCTGTATTCCCGCAAGAAAAGCTCTGATATTGACGGCTTTGTGCTCGGAGGCAGGGATGTAGGCCCCTGGCTTTCCGCTTTTGCCTATGGGACTTCCTACTTTTCCGCAGTTGTTTTTGTTGGATATGCCGGACAGTTTGGCTGGAAGTACGGCATTTCTACAACTTGGATAGGAATAGGCAATGCCGTGATTGGCAGCCTGCTCGCCTGGGTGCTGATGGGGCGGCGTACCCGTGTAATGACTCATCATCTGGATGCCAAGACCATGCCTGACTACTTTGGCAAGAGGTATGGTAGCCGGGCGCTTAAGCTCGCCTCGTCTGCGATTGTGTTTGTGTTCCTTATTCCCTACACTGCGTCTGTGTACACAGGCTTGTCCAAGCTCTTTGGTATGGCGTTCAACATTGATTACAAGTGGTGTGTCATGGGCATGGCCGTATTGACCGCCTTTTACGTCATACTGGGCGGCTATATGGCAACCGTCATCAACGACTTTATACAGGGAATTATTATGTTGGTAGGTATCTGCTGTGTTATAGCCGCTGTGCTGAAAGGACAGGGGGGCTTTCTTTCTGCCCTGCACAAGCTGTCCGAGGTTCCCGCAGACCCCATGAGCACGACTCCTGAGCTACAAGGAATGAGAGGTGCCTTCACTTCTTTCTTTGGCCCGGATCCAATTAATCTGTTGGGTGTAATCATACTGACATCACTTGGAACTTTGGGACTGCCCCAGATGGTGCAGAAGTTCTATGCGATAAAGAGCGAGAAGGCCGTCAAGACAGGAACGGTGGTCTCCACATTTTTTGCCATCATAATCGCTGGCGGCTGTTATTTCCTGGGGGGATTCGGCCGTTTGTTTGACAATCCTTCTATCCACGGTTCTGGCGGAAAGATACTGTATGACGGAATAATCCCCTCAATGCTTTCCACATTGCCGGATGTGCTGCTGGGAGTTGTTGTCGTGCTTGTCTTGTCAGCGTCCATGTCCACCCTCTCATCACTCGTGCTTACGTCCAGTTCCACGCTGACCTTGGATTTCTTGAAGGATTCCTTGTTTAAGAAGATGAGCGAGAAGCATACCCTCCATGTAATGAGGGCTTTGGTTCTGTTTTTTATTGCTGTCTCTGTCGTCCTTGCTTTTAACCCGCCTACTTTCATAGCCCAGCTGATGGGTATATCATGGGGTGCTCTGGCAGGTGCATTCTTGGCTCCCTTCCTTTACGGCCTGTTCTGGAAGGGCGTTACAAAGGCCGCGGTCTGGGCAGGATTTGTGTATGGCGTGGGAATCACGGTACTGAACCTCTTCCTTAAGTTTGCCTCGCCGATTAACTGTGGTGCCTGGGCAATGCTGGGAGGCCTTGTCGTAGTTCCCCTTGTAAGTTTCATCACCCCCAAATTGGACGGTAAGAAGATGGACGAGATTTTCTCCTGCTATGACGAGTCCGTCTCTGTTGCCAAGAAGTTCTATCTCAAGGAAGAATAGTAGGGGAACGTTGAGAATGAAGAATGCCTTCCGGAGCGGTCAGGGGCGTTTGTTGCGTCTGTGCACCAAGCTTGCCGCTGCGCCCTTCCGTTGGTATAATCGTGCCATGCTGAGGACGGAACAAGAAAAAGCTGACGAAAGGCCGGGGCTTAAGCTGTGCAGGATACTCTGCGCGACATCGTTGTCTGCGAGGCATGGTGCCTGGGTGCGCTGCTTTTATATTTGATTGGCCGTGACCTGTGAATGAGGAAGGGCTGAATGCCGCTGAACTCCGGCTTTCCTGTCGGTAAGCCCAGGAGATTCCGCATAGCGGAATCCCACGGGCTGTATCCTGCCCCTTCCGGCAGGATACCCCGGTGCTTTGCATCGGAGTTGGTGATTTTACCCTCGCCCTGTCATCTCCTGTAGCTTTCCGTCGGCCCAAGGTAAGAGGCTGGCGGCTCCTTGCCCTCCGGGAAGAGGACGAGCTTTTCCAGTATGAGCGTGGGGCACAGCGCCCAGAAGCGGAGCGTGTTGAACCCCTTCCTGACTTGCACGGCCGTCCGCCTTTTCTGGATGTTGTACTCAGCCCCATAAGCCCACTCGTCGCTGAAATATGTTACGAATGTCTTCCTGTCCACCATGTTGAGCAGGTGCGGCTCTTCCCCGTTCATGGCAACGGCGTACTCCATCACGTTGTCAATCTTGGGCGGATTGGTCGGAGAGAAGTAGAGCTCCAGCGTGCATGCCCCCCCGTCCTCTGCAAAGAAGCTGTACTCAAGCCAGGGGATGTCCTTGTCCGAAAGCGTGAAGGGCTCGTGGAATGCAGGAAGGACTTTCATCGCGGATGCCGTCCGTCCGTATCCATCCAGATGGCTGAACGCGAATCCTCCCGCGTCGTGCTGCAAGGCATCGTGCTTGGCTGAATACCTGTCCGCGAGAATCGAGATGAAGCCCTGCGACTCGTAGTAGCTGTTTTTCACCGTGGGGGCGGGAAGGCTCTCCGCAGTGCGGGCGGGGAAGTGCAGCTTCATGTGGCTGAAGGCCGTGTCTACGCTGACGGTCGCGATTCCCTTTCCGCCTGCCGCGGCAAGCTTCTTCCTGTCAATCGTGACAAGCAGCGTGTCGTGCCTGTGCAGGGCGGTGCCTTTCTCGTGTGAGAGGGTGAGCCAGTCGCTGTCGGTGGCGAGGGTGTAGGGGATGGGGCTTTCGTTGGACGGCGCAAGGTGAACGGCAAAGCTCTCCCGCGCGGGGTTCATGAAAGCGTCTATGACCATCTCCTTCTCGGAGTAGTCCGTCCCCACCAGATACTCATCCCGGTCTTCCGGGTTGACGATGAGCCGGGGCTTCTTGGAGGGGTATATGCGGACGAGGGGCGGCTTCTTGTCGTCCTCGTCGTTCCAGTGGTCGAATCCGATGTGCTCGGAAAGGCCGAATCCGTAGAAGCGGCCTCCGTCTACGGCGTGATACCTGTCGGTCAGCTTCTGGTCAAATTCCAGATACTCTGCCACCCTGTCCGCCCAGTCGTTCGCCTCGGCACGGTTCTGCCGGGCATAGAGCTGGTTGCGGGCGGAGGCGACCCACAGGCGGGACACGTTGGCCGACCCGACTGCGGAATAATACACCAGCTCCCAGAAAGCCCCTTCGATGGGACTGGGGCAGTGCGACAGCAGCTCGTCCGCGCTCCTTATGATTTGCTCCGCCTTGGCAAACAGCTCGTCCGCCTCGCCGTAATGGGTGGGGTGGTATGTGTCCGCCTTCATCACCTCAGTCCTGCACCGCCCCATAAGCGAGGTGTAGTCCTGTACGAGCTTTTCCATCTTGTCCATGTCTTTCTCGACGAACCAGCCGCCGAACTGCCGGTAAAGCCAGTCGCGCGTCCAAGCCTGTGTGTTGCAGGTGGCCGGGGAGCCGTACTTGTCGTAGTCGTAGGCCACGTTCATGAAGTAGTTCAGGGGGAACTCAAGCAGCCCCATGTCTCCCACGTTGACAATCCACACGTCGCGGATGCCCCACTCATAGGCGGCGGTCAGCTGTTCCCATGCCCGGGGCAGGTAGTTCTCGTTGACCCATTCGTAGCAGTGCGGCCCGCCGTGGAAGTCAAAGTGGTAGTACAGGCCAAGCCCGCCCTTGTGCTTCCGCATGGACTCGTCGGGTAGGGCGCGGAGGATGCCGTAGTTGTCGTCGGTCATCATTATCGTAACGCCGTCAAGCAGGTCGGAGTCCTTGAGGCCGGGGGTATCCTTGTTGCCAAAGTAGAACTTGTCCACCTCGCTGAACATGACGAGCAGGCGGGGTATCTTGTACAGGTTGGGGTTCACCTCGTCCTTCATCAGCGCATACTGGGTCACCAGCACGTCCTTGAGCAGGTCTATGTTGTCCTTGAGCGTGGCCTCCCTGCCCAGTATCGCGCTGTCGCACTCGCCGCGCATTCCTATCGTATAGATGTTCTCGAAGTCCCTGTTGCGGCGCAGACCGTCACGCCAGAATCGTGTTATACCCTCGCGGCAGTGCTGGAAGTTCCACTCATCGCCGTACTCCTTGGTTGTATTGCGGTAGTGGCGGTGCTCCTCCCCTGCCCGGCAGCAGGGCTCGTGGTGGCTCGTCCCCATGACCACGCCGTACTCGTCGGCAAGCTCCGCGTTCCTAAGCCCCGGCCCATCCCATGAGAATACCGCCGACCACATCGCCGGCCAGAGGTAGTTGCCCTTCATGCGCAGCAGCATCTCAAAGACATGCTCGTAGCAGAGGGCGTTGGGGCCGCCGAAGTGCTTGAGGCTCCAGTTGCCGAAGGCCGGCCACTCGTCGTTTATGAAAAAGCCCCTGTATTTGACCGAAGGCTCTCGCGAGACCATGTTGTGCTCTGCCGTGAAGTCGAACTCCTTCTTATGGGCGGGAACTACGTCGGCGAAGTCCACGAGGGGAGATACCCCCAGAAGCTCGGAGATGTGGAAGAGGCCGTATATCGTGCCGCGCTTGTCGCTCCCCGCTATGACGATGGCGGTTTGCACGTCGGGGCAGTCCGCGAAGGGCTTTTCCACGACAAAGAAGCCGAACACCTCCCACTTCCTGCGCACGGCGGACAGGTCTATTTTGCCGGCCTTCTCCAGTCCGTCCAGGAACTGGCTCCTGTCCACGGTGCCGAACACGACAGCATCCCGCCTCACATCTGCAAGCGAGTGCGACTCTGTGGGCATGAAGCCAAATACCCGCTCCACGTCCTTCATCACCTTGCGGCCAATCTTCTTTATACCGGGAAAGGCCTCCTCATCGCAGACAAAGCACAAGTCCTGTGCCAGCTCCAGCTCGGTTATCTTCATATATAGCTCCTGTTTTTGTCAAGCTCAAATGTTATCATAGGAATCTTCTTGTGGTACAGGGGATATTTCATCTACCTTCCTGTTCCTAATTCCTGAAATAGTCCGGGTACTTGCGGCGGATTTCCTTTTCGTCCACGAACATTCCGTTGATGTGATTGGAGAATTCCTGCCTGGCCTTGCGGTTGTCCTTCTGCTTTATCGCGTCGAGAATCGCCCTGTGCTCGGTGATAATCCGCTCGGTGTTGGAGATGTGCAATCGTAGGGTGCGAAAGCGGGCGTGGTGGATGTTCATCAGCTGCACTGTGTAGTAGCAGAGCATCCTGCCCGCTATCTTGTACATAGTCTGGTGGAAGCGGTTGTCAAATTCCATGAACTTGTCCAGATTCTGCTTGCCAAAGTAGAACTCCTGAAGGACGACGTTCTCCTCTAGGCTTTCTATGTCCTGTGCGGAAGCCTTCTGGCAGGCTTGTTCGGTGACAGCTCCCTCTATGGCGGAGCGGATAAAGCAGGACTCTTCGACCAAGGCCATGTCTATGAGGCTGACCAGGCTGCCCCTCTGGGGGATTACTTCTATTATCTTGGTGTTGGCAAGCTCCTGCAAAGCCTCGTGGACGGGAGTGCGGGAGATGTTGAGCTGGGTCGCCAGCTCCTGCTCGCTCAGCATACTGCCCGGCTTGAGGTCGAGCGAGACAATGTTCTCTTGGAGGACTCGGAGTGCGTAATCGTGGTTGGTCTCCCTGTCCAACTTTTCGGGTATCGTCATATCTTTAGGATAAACCCGAAATGTCCAGTTGTCAACTAGTATACAAGCTTGTAAGTGCAGGCTTTTTCTTGGTATCGGGGAAGTTGGCTGCCGGAAGGAGTGGTACAAGGGGGCAAGAGGGTGGCAGGGGGCTTCCTGGCGAGGATTTGCGGGTTCCTGCATTGCGGAAACTCACGATAGCTCTATCTGGTGGCACACGATAGCTCTATCTGGTGCCGCACGATAGCCCTATCTGGTGACACACGATAGCTCTATCTGGTGGCACACGATAGCACTATCTGGTGACACACGATAGCCCTATCTGGTGACAGGGTTTTCCTGCGGAAAGCCTGTGAGTTCTACTAGCTGACACGTGACGAGGATATGGAAAGGAACCTTCTTGCCACGAGCCGCGAAGATGATGTTTGGTTTTCGAACAGCTCTAGGCAAGAAGCTTGCAATGTTCTTCAATGGATCCTGCCAGCGTCTGGTTTTTCTTCCAGACATCATCATCATGCAGAATCTTGAACGCATCCGCCAGCCTTCCCCTCATGTCGTCAAGAATTCCCAGCATCATACCGCCCTTTATGCCCATTGCCTCTGCTTGAGACACAAAGTCGCTCCTTGTGATTTGTTCTATCTCATAACGGCTTCCTATCTTCATTGAAAGATTGGTTGTGAGGGCGGGATATGCGATGGTTGAGACAGCATCATACAGGGGTGCGAGAGATACTTTTCCGTTATCGTACAAGACAGAAAAGTTCTTTCCGTGGCTGTCACAGTTCCCAATAAGGAAATTGAACGCGACATATTCCAAGAACCTCTTTATGTCAACGAGCGGCACAGAGGAAATCCTTTTTATGAGGGCGAATATGTCTTTTAAGGAAGGCCCCCCGTCAGCCTGATACTTCCTGTCACTGGGAATTCCAAGAGCCTGGCACATATCCTCTTGATGTACACGGCGGATACCGTTCCCTGTCACAATCCTGTCGTAGCGTTGAACAACGAACACGGACTTTTCTTCCGAATAAAAAAGACTGGCATCAGGAGCGTTTAATCCCGCAAGCCCGGCAAGCTTCATGCACAGGTATTCGTTCTCGGCTATGTCAGGAAAGTCAGAGCGGGAAGGCTTTATTATGTGGGTGGATGGCGCACCGTTTT
>JAFTEK010000142.1 GCA_017453705.1 Treponema sp. | reverse complement strand
GGGATCAAGCGTCTTGCGGCTAGTGAGAGGCTCAATTATGGGCGTACCAACCGGAGCCTGCACTATATGAGGGCAATGAGGAAAGGCGAGCGGTTAGGTGAGGGGGACGTCTCTGTTCTGCGTACCGAGAAAGTCCTGACTCCGGGCATCTCACCGGAATACGCCCGGCTGGTCGCTGGCTGCGTACTGACCCGCGACGTCGGGGCCGGGGCTGGCGTGGACTGGAATGACTTGGTTTGCCGCTAAGGGATTGACTTTAGTTTGTCCGCTGCTAGAATAGAAATAAATAAGGAAAAAAGGAGTTTTCCATGAAACGATTTGTTGTTTTTCTTTCTGTCTTGTTGTTTCCGCTTGTCATGTCTTTTGCACAGGAATCCCTTCTGACACCGCTGGAGTCGCAGGGAAGCGGCTCTCAGGCTCAGGAGCCTGCCTCTGGTGTTAACCTTACCAAGGAAGACGGAAGCATTGTTGATCCATCTGTTGAGAGTACAGAATGGGCTGCCGGATGCTTTGTCTCTTATGAAAATGACTATACCATGTGTGACTTCGGAACTGCCCTTTACGAGGATGCCCTTCGTGGACAGGCCATGCGTGAGCATCCTGAGTGGCCTGTTTGGGCCATAGACTTGGCTTTGGAGAACGCCAGGGACACATACCTTCACAACATGCTTTTTTCTGAATGAAAAGGCTTTCCAGGACGCAGGGCATTCTTGTCTTTTATCTCTTTGACCTTGCCCTGCTTCTCTTGCTTGTCATCTCATTTATGCCCTTCATGAAAAAGGGGCGGCCTGTATCTCGTGATACGGCTTTGCTCAATCCGTCCTCAAAAGAGAAAGCCCTCCGTATCGTTCTCTCAAAAAAAGAAGACGACGGCCTTTTTAGAAGGAAAGTCACTTTGGAGCGGACGGGGGGAATCTGGCTTGGCTTTTCCAGCGATGGAAACGATGAGTTTTTGTGGCCTGCTGATATACAGTCCGTGGAAAGACTTCTTGACCTTTCATGTTCTATTGTAAAATCATACGAAAAATCCAAGTCCCGGAAGGACTGGGGGGCCTTTGGCCTTAAAGAAAAAGATGCCTTTTCTCTTTCCTTTTACGACTCTTCAGGAAAAGACCTCTCCTCCTTGTACTTTGGCGGAGAGGATTCCCTTACAAACAGGATATATGTGCGTTCATCAGCAGAGGACACTGTGTATGAGATTGATGATGCAATCGCAGCCTTCTTGAATGTCGAAGAATCCTTCTGGGCTGACCCTTTTATCTATCCCCAGTGCCTTACAGGTCTTGCAAGACAAGAGGCGGATGCCCATCTTAGGCGGGGGCGGTTGGAGAATGTCCGCCCTCGGGAGGGGCTGGCCGTTGACTACAGGGAGAAGATTTACTTTGGGAACGGAGCTGTCATTTCATTCAATATATACAAGAAGAATCAGCTTTTCATTGTGATTCCCACGCTGACTCCGGGCCCCGCGGCCTCGGAGCCTGAGCGCAAAGCGATTGAATCCATAAACTACAGGTACAGCATAAGCGGAACAACGCTGGAGCGGCTTTTGGAAGAGTGCCGGCAGGCGGAGTAGGGAAGTGCTGAATAATATAGGAGACATTAATCAGCATTTCCCTAGAGCTTAGTCCGTTGTGATTTTGTCTATGATTATGCTGACTTCCTCAAGCATGATTCCTGTGTTCTTCTCTATGTTCCCTATGATATATTCCTGAAGCTTGCGGATAGTGCCTGTCAGCTGCCTGCCAAATGGAACGTCTATCGTGAGCACCAGCCTGTAGCCCTGCTTCTCAGGCTTTATCACAAGTTTTCGGACATGGATTTTTATGTCATTGTCCTGGTCAAACTGGTCAATACAGTGGAGTGTCATCTCAACAAGGGCTGCCTGTGAAATTTCAAGTCTGCCTTTCTTGCTGAATTCAGGGGTCACGATGGATTTTTCTTCCAGCTTGTCTTTCTTGAACCTTTTGCTGTTCTTCCCAAGTTCGTTGGACAAGAAGCCCCTCACAGAAGAATAAAAAATCTGTGGGTATGATTTTTTCACTTCTATGGCGGGAACGGGTATGACGTGCTTTCCTTCCGCGTTCCGGCTCACTATGGCCTTCTGTATGTCCTCCTGGCTTGCAATTTGCTCTATGTTTATGATTTTATCAGGCGGGGGAATCTGCAGGCGGTCGCATATCTTCTGCACCATCTTCTCGCTGGTGCCGATTATGAGTATCTTCTTTACCCCCTGCTTCTGGATGGCCTTTGCAACCGTATCCCGGTGTTCTTTGTCGTCAAAGAGCGCGACCCGGACAGCACCCATATAGGTCTTCTCATGCTTGGCGGACTTGCCCGCCATGATTTTCTCGTCCTGTATCAGAAGACCGTCATCGATTATAGCTGTAAGCCCGTACTGCTCGGCAATAAGCTTGGCACGAAAGCTTTTCCCTGTGCCGCTCTTGCCGACGAGGGCATATATGGTCATTCCGTTGTTTCGCAGTCTTGAAAAGATACTCATAGGCCTATAAGCCGATTATACTTGCCATTGAAAGTTTTTGCAAGTTTGGAAACAGGAAAGTTTTCCGTAAGGAATTTCTCGAAGTCCTGTGGCAGGGGGGCTTCCAGGCGGGCGGGCAGATTTAGCGGATTGTCCGGGGGAAAATCAAGCGAGATTGCATGCAGGAAGAATCGGCTGTGCCTGACGGTGCCTATCCTTGCCCCGCCTTCAGTCGGGACATCTCCGCT
>JAFTEK010000018.1 GCA_017453705.1 Treponema sp. | reverse complement strand
GAACTCATCCGCAGTGCCGGCCTTAAAGCCCGCAATCCCATAGGCACTGGCAAGGGTCTTCCAGTCGGGGCCGAAGTCCAGCGTTGTCTGGCTGTAACGCTCCCCATAGAAGAGGTGCTGCCACATGCGGACATTGCCAAGGGCACCGTTATTCACGACGACAATTACGACAGGCAGCTTGTAATGCTGTATCGTAGCAAGCTCGTTGCAGTTCATGCGGAAGGAACCGTCACCCGCAATGTGAACGACACGGGCATTGGGATTGGCGCACTGGATACCTATAGCCGCCCCGGTACCAAAGCCCATAGTACCAAGACCGCCCGAAGTAACAAAAGTCCTGGGCTTGGCAAATGGATAGAACTGGGCAGTCCACATCTGGTGCTGCCCAACTTCGGTTGTAATAAAACAGTCATCACCGGCAACCTTGTGTATGTACTCACAGATGAACTTGGGGTTTATCGAAGAAGCAGGCTTCTTGTCGTATGAGGCGGGGTGCTCTGCTTTCCATGCGGCAATTTTTGAAAGCCAGCCTCTCCTGTCCTTCTTCTCAAGCAGGGGCAGGAGCCGGGTCAAGACAGCCTTCACATCCCCGACAAGCGATGCCGTGCTGGTGACGTTCTTGTTTATCTCGGCAGGATCCACATCAATGTGGAGCACCTTGCTGGCGGTCGCAAAGCGGGAGGTGTCCGATGTCACCCTGTCGGAGAACCTGGAACCAAGGGCTATAATGAGGTCCCCCTCCGTCATCGCCATGTTGCTGGCCTTTGTTCCATGCATACCGACCATCCATGTACAAAGAGGATGGTCAGACGGGAATGCGGAACGCGCCATAAGGCTCTCACACACCGGTATGCCGCACTTTTCCGCAAGGGAGAGAAGCTCCGCCTCCGCCCCGGAAATGACGACACCTCCACCCGCATAGATCACAGGACGCTCGGAAGCATTTATCATGTCAGCCGCAGCCTTCAGCTCACTGTCAGAAGGAAGCCCCATATTGATGGCGCGGCTCATACAGCCCTGTTCCAAAGAGGCCTTGTCCAAAGGCTCAAATTCCACAAAGTTATTCGGAGCCGTCACTTCCTTGGGAATATCTATGAGGACAGGCCCGGGGCGTCCGCTCTTCGCGATAAAAAAAGCCTCTCGGATTGTTTTTGCAAGATCCTTTATATCGTGCACCATGAAGTTGTGCTTTGTTATGGGCATGGTAATACCCGTTATGTCAATTTCCTGAAAGGAATCCTTGCCCAAAAGTGATGTCGGAACATTGCAGGTAATAGCCACGACAGGAGAGGAATCCATGTAGGCCGTCGCAATACCTGTCACCAAGTTGGTCGCCCCTGGCCCCGATGTTGCCATGCACACGCCGACTTTACCCGTAGAACGGGCATAGCCATCCGCCGCATGAGCCGCAGCCTGCTCATGGGCTGGCAGAATATGGGTAATCCTGTCTGAGTTCTTGTACAGCTCATCATATATGTTCAGTCTCGCACCGCCGGGGTATCCAAAAATCACATCCACGCCCTGCTCGACAAGGCATTCAACAACAACCTGAGATCCGTTGATTTTCATGCGGTCATTTTATCCTAACAGGGGCTTACAAGTCAAGGTTTGGGTGTTTCCCAAGTTTCCGAACAGGTCTATTATTTCAATCGCGGCCCTTGCGCGCGCGGCCTTGTCCGTGACTTCCGGGAGCCAGTGGATTTCAACCCCTTTCCTCTCCATGCCCCGGAACCAAGTCTCCTGCCTCTTCGCAAAACGGTGGATTGCATGCTCTAGCCCTGAAAAAAGCTCCTCCCGGCTTGCAATCTTTCCCTCCAGGTACTCGCTGACAAAGCGGTATTCCAGCCCAAGCCTCTCCAGCCGCTCCCAACTGACCCCCTGCCCATGAAGTCCTTCCACCTCTTCTATCAAACCTGAGTCCATTCTCTCAGCCAGCCGCCGGCTTATGCCTTCCCTGAGTTTCTCGCGCGGCAAGGTCGTACCAAGCACCAAGGGCCTGACGCCGTGCCTCTCAGCGGCCGTCCCGCTCCTGGCCTTTAGGGAACGGTACTCCTCGCTTTGCATATATGTCTGTATTTCTATCGCGTGAATGGCCCGCTCCCTGTCCGCAAGGTCGCTGGTGTTGTGCAAATTCGGCTTGATGCGCCTAAGCTCACGGGCAAGCTCCTCAAGGGACATAGCTTCCAGCCTGGAGCGAAGAAGCTTATCCTCAGGAACTTCCACCAACTCAGAGCCGCGTACAACCGAGTCCACATACATGCCGGTTCCGCCCACGATGAAAGGCATCCTTTCCTGCATGGTCATGGAGTCAAAGAGGACATAAAAATCCTTCTGGAAATCATAGACGCTGTACTCGTAATCCAGGCCAACTATGTCTATAAGATGATGGGCAATCCGCCTTTCCCCTCCGGCATCCCCGGCTCCTATCACATATTCCGCAAGATCCTTGCCACTGCCTATGTCCAGCCCCTTGTAAACCTGGCGGCTATCGGCCGAGATTATATCCCAGCCAAAGTGATCCGCAACCAAGACCCCGATGGCTGTCTTTCCCACGGCAGTAGGGCCGAGGAG
>JAFTEK010000141.1 GCA_017453705.1 Treponema sp. | reverse complement strand
TTCTAAGGAAACACTGAATAATCCGAATGCGGATTATTCAGTGTTAACTCCAAAATTCGCAAAGTTTCGTAACACAAAGGGTTACGAAACTTTGACGGGAAACGCTGATTAATGTCTCCTATATTAATCAGCGTTTCCCTAAAACTCGTGGAAGTTTCTAAAAATTGCGCTCCGCACGGTTTTTAGGGATGCCCATAACAGCTTTTTACTTGCTTTTTACCCCTTCTTTCCAATATATTTTCTATAAAAACATGGGAGAAATCTCTATGATAGAAGTTGAGCATGTGTCCATGAACTTTGGAACTTTCCGGGCAGTGGACGACATCAGTTTTTCCATACGAACCGGTGAGATTGTCGGCCTTTTGGGACCAAACGGAGCCGGAAAGACGACGACGATGAGGATGATAACCGGCTATCTGGAGCCTAGCAAGGGCAGTATCAGGATAGACGGACAGGCAGTTGGTGTGGACACCAAGCGCAAGATAGGCTATATGCCTGAGTCCGCCCCCCTTTACAGCGACATGATTGTAGCCGACTATCTGGAGTACGTTGCCCAGATGGACGGTGTGGACGCGACAGAGCGGGTTCCATACCTGGCAAAAGTCTGCGCCCTCGGCGAGGTGATGCACAAGAACATTGGCGACCTGTCACGGGGCAACAGGCAGAGGGTTGGACTTGCCCATGCCCTGATGGGAGACCCCGAAATCCTGATATTGGACGAACCTACCAGCGGACTGGATCCCAACCAAGTGCAGGAAGTCCGTGAACTGATAAAGAAGATAGGAGAGACCCGCACGGTCATCGTTTCCACCCACATATTGAGCGAAGTCGAAAGCATCTGCAACAGGGTCATTATAATATCGGGCGGCAAAAAGATTGCAGACAGCCCGACAGAAGAACTGCGCAGTCACCAGACAGAAAAAGACGAAGTTCGTCTGCTTATAGGAAAAGCGGATACTGCAAGCTTAAAATCCGCCTTGGAAGCGGTAGCCGGTGTTGCAAGCTGTTCCGCCACAGTGGAAGGAGATAAAATTGCATGTACACTGTCACTGACCAAGGAGAGGGATGCCCGACCGGATATTGCAAGAATCATCCTTGACAAAGGCTGGGATTTGTTTGAGATGGAGACACGCAAGAACAGCCTTGAGGACGTGTTCAGGACGCTCACATCAGGAGGTAACGACAAATGAATTCCACAACAAAAGGCGGCTGGAAAGTCATAATGAAGAGGGAGCTTTCCGCCTACTTCTCCAGCCCTATCGCCTACATCGTAGGCTGTTTTTTTCTGGTTTTCTCAGGCTTCACCCTCTTTTCCACATTCTTTATCATACGTCAGGCCGAGCTAAGGAATTTCTTCCAGATGCTCCCTGTGATATTCAGCCTCTTTATTCCCGCCCTTACCATGCGTGTGTTCAGCGAGGAGAAACGCAGCGGCTCATTTGAGACCCTGCTGACACTCCCTGTTTCCACGGTGGATATAGTGACGGGCAAATACCTGGCCACATTGGTCGCGGCCCTGCTTATGCTAGTGCCTACCCTCTCATTTGTAGTGACCTGCCGCATATTCGGCTCGCCCGACATGGGGCCGATAGTCGGGGGCTATATAGGCAGCATCCTCCTGTGCGCGGCTTTCACGGCGATAGGAATTTATGCTTCGTCCACCACGAGGAACCAGATAATCGCTTTCTTTGTGGCATTCGCAATCTGCATAGTCCTTTCCGCCATCAACAACTTTGCCGTGCTGCTACCCGGCTCACTTGTGAACTTCGCAAGCTTTATATCCTCAAGCAGCCACTTTGAGTCAATCTCCAGAGGAATTGTTGACACACGGGACATACTCTACTTTGTCTCCCTTGCGGCGGTGTTTTTTGTGCTGACCGTAAGGAGCATAGAAAACTCAAGGAGGGGCTGATATTATGGAAGAAAAAAACAATAGCATCAAGGAAAGCTTTCTCAGCTGGCTTAAAAACCCTGCGGCGGACGTACCCCTCTTCATCATAGCGGTAGTGCTTCTGAACCTGGTTGCGTCCCGCTCCTTCATGCGCTGGGATCTCACCAAGTCCAAGTCATACTCCCTGTCTCCTGCCAGCAAAGAGCTTGTCAGGACGGTGGAAGAACCTCTGGACATAAAGGTATTCTTCTCGCGCAACTTGCCCGCCCCATATTCAACTGTATACCAGTACGTAAAGGACATTCTGTCCGAGTACAAGGGGGCTTCGCGGGGCAAGCTGACTTATGAGCTGTACGACATGGACGACAGCGAGAACCAGACCCTCGCCCGCAAGTACGGCATAAGCCAGATACAGATACAGGAAATCACCGACACCGAGGTTGGATTTAAAAATGCATACATGGGTATGACATTCAGCTATGCCGACCAAATAGAAAGGCTGGACGGACTGACGGAGACTGACGGCCTTGAATACAAGATAAGCCAGACTATAGGAAAAATCATCTCCAACACAAATGTTCTTTCCGGCTTGGCGGATAACGTCACAGTGACATTATACCGCTCCAAGAAACTCGCTGGATTCGGAATCTCAGGATTTGATGAGATGGACAGGATGGTTCAGGATGCCTTTGGCAAAGTCAACGGCAAGTTCCAGAACAGGATGACACTAAGCATACAGGATCCAGCCCCTGCCGAATCGCAAGCCCTCTCGGAACGCTACGGCATTCAGGTGGTGGAATGGAAAGACGAAGACGGA
>JAFTEK010000140.1 GCA_017453705.1 Treponema sp. | reverse complement strand
GAACGCTGACCTCAGCCTTGATAAGCACGGAATTCAGCCCCATAATCTGCGAGGCCATAGCTACAAGGGCATTCAGCTTTGAGCCTGCCGTAAGACAGCTTGACGACAAGCTTTTTATAATGGAACTGGACAAAGGCCCCACTGGAACCTTCCGTGATTTCGGAGTTTCTTACCTTATATCAACACTTGAAACCCTCCTTCAGATGGAAGAGGAGAAAGCCATACTGCTGACCGCGACATCAGGGGAACTTGGAGCCTGCCTAGCCCATGCCACCAGAGGAAAGGAACTGGTCAAGGCCGTCCTGCTCGCGCCAAAGGGCAAGCTCCGGGGAATCAAGGAGAGCGACTTTGTGTGGAACGGTGGAGGAATCTACCCCATAGAAGTGGATGGAACACAGCAGGACTGCAACAACATTGTGCGAAAGCTCTTTAAGAACAGGGAGCTGGTAAAAAAATGCCACCTTACCGTTGCAAACACCGCGAACATAGGCCGCCTCCTGCCCCAGGCATTCTTTTACACATTCGCGTTCTCCCGCATAAAAAAGCTCGTTCCGGGTGACATATTCTACGCAATGGCCACCGGCAACTACGGCAACATAGTCTCAGGCCTCTTGAGCTGGCAGCTATCCCTGCCTGTCAACGGCTTTATCCTTCCTTCCACAGCGAACCTAAAGACCGATGCCAGAGGAAATGCCATAGTGATGGACAGCATGGTTCCGCTGGACAAGCGTGACCCCATAGACCCGTCAGATCCCTCAAACCTGGAGAGGCTGGAAAACACCTTCAAGCTCGGCTCCCTGATGCTGAGAAACTTTGTATATCCAGCGGAAGTAAGCAAAGAAGCTGCCGGGGATGCGTGCCGCGACCTGTTCGTCAAGTACAAGGTCTTTGCCGACCACGAAACCAGCGCGGCTTATCAGGCCGCCCGCCTTAGGCGGGAAACTGTCGAAAACGATGACGGAACTGTGGTACTCATAGCAAGGGATTCCCCAAGCCTGGACGAGGCTTTTATAAAGCGTAACATCGGGGAGCTGCCGCCAAAACCGGAGTCCATAATGGAAGCATTCACGCCAACAAAAGTGGACAGGCCTGTTATCGCAAGCACTGACACCGACTACGTTATTTCAGTTCTAAACTCCCTAAACTTAAGGAGAATTTTCTAACATGGACATTCCCGGCGTTGCCAGCAAAACAATTCTGTCATTACTCTGCCTTACAGCCCTGCCTACTTGGGCACTGGACTTGAACTTGTCCACCACCCTTGAAGAAAAGGCTGTGTTTGCCATTCCCACAGCTGATGACGAGGATGATGACAGACGCTGGGAAACACTACAGGGGGACACCAGCGCGGAGTTCAAGCTGGATCTTTCACAAGACAAGCACTCCGCCTTCGTTGATTGCGCCCTGCTCTACGATGCTGTCGGTGCAGGCAGCTCCGGTGTCGCACTTGACCGTGATTCTGACATACAGCACTTTTTCTTCAAGCTCAAAGAAGGCTGGTACGACTACGACGGAGGCTTCTGGTCACTGCGCGTAGGCCGCCAGATAAACGCATGGGGAGCTGCGGACGGCTTGCAAGTCGCAGACGTGCTATGCCCCAAGGACGAGACCCGCCTGTTCTCATCAGACTACTCCGACAGCAGGCTGGGCATAGACGCAGTGCGCCTGTCCTACAACGGAACCGTCCTGAGCGCGGATGCCTATTGGATTCCCGTCTTTACACCCAGTACCCTCCCCCTCGCCAGAAAGAACCCCATACGCAGCCTGATAATGCCCTCAGCAGTGGTGACAGAAATCATGGATCAAAAACTAAGCATAAAGATACATGACTTCTCGCAGGACGACATCGACAAGCCCGAAACGAACCTAAAGAATGCCGAGTATGCTGGGCGCGTCTCCGCCTATACTCCTTTCGCGGACTTCTCCCTCTACGGATTCTGGGGCTGGGATGACGAGCCGGTAATCAGCTACGCCATAAGCAAGGTAAATGCCTACAAGATACCCACAGAGATTTCCCTGTCCGGGGAATACAGGAAAATGGGGATGGTCGGACTTGACACATCCATCCCGGCAGGGCCGCTGGTAATCAGGGCGGAGGCAGCCTACTTTCCCGGCCGCTATTTTGGCACGACAGCGATGGCCCAGATTCTGGAAAACCAAGATGCATACGTACAGCTGAGCCAGCTCACTTTCCTGGCGGGACTGGATTTTATCGCCGGGGACTGGACTATAACAGGGCAATACTACGGAGACACGGTGACAGGAAGCAGAAAGTTTGTGGACAGGAAGGGATACATACACCAAGCGACCCTGAGCATAAGCAAGACCTTCCTGGGAGGCAACCTGGAGATAGGACTTGCGGGCATGATGGAGCTGAATGACTTCTCGTTCGTAATCCAGCCTTCTATCAAATATGCGGCGACTGACCAGCTCAGCTTCAACCTGGGGGCGAATTTCTTCCGCCCCGGCCCCGATGAAGACGAGCCGGGAACTTATGGTGCATACGAAGACCTGAGCTGTGTCACACTGGGGGCAAAGTTCTCGTTCTAAGCTGCGTAAGATGAGGCCAGTCGGTCCGCAGATGTGTGGACTTACAGTTCGCAGATGTGCGGACTTACAGACGGTCTTGCGTTTCGTGCTATAGGACAGGCTCATGGATTCGAATTTTCCATGCCCTTCCTGCGCAGGCAATCAATTTCTTCCTTATACTTCACAACGTTCTCATGCCATGAAGAAAGCTCTTCATTCCATTTGGAATACCGGGCATCAGACCTTCTGTCAGGAAGCCCATAGCGTTCCTTGAGCAGGGCTCCGACAAGTGCGGTTACCTTCTGCGCCCCATAGATGTTGAAGTGCGCCCCCTCCCAGTAATCCCTCGTATAGTCAAAGGAAAAATCTCCGATAAATTCCTCGCAGTCCAAGAAATCAAACCCCGCTTCCTGAACCCGTTTTTTGATATAGTTCAGGCAGGCAATGGAGTCCTCCCGGAAATTCCCATATGGATAGGTGAAGAAAAGAACCTTGACCTTGAGCTTCCTGCATCTTTCTATCAGGGCTGTCAGGTCGGAGTCAAAAGGCTCCTCCAAGGCCTTCAGTCCTGCCGTCATCACCGGGGCCTCCACCACGCCCCACTGAAGATTGTTGAAGCCCTTGTCCACATTGTGCCGTGCGCCATTAATCGCGAAGCCCCGGCTGAACGAACTGTCGTGATACTTCACTATGTCAAAGTAATACGAGAACCTGCCGAAGGATTTGGGAACGCAGTCATGTATAAGCCTGAAACGGTTCAGCGAATAGCGGTAGGCGTCCGTATTGTAGCGGGCATCCCGCTCGCTGATTTCCATAGTCCTGTTACGGCGGATAAAGGAGTGAACGTCTATCGCCACAACCTTGGGCTTCTGCGTCTTGACTATCTCCGTCAGGGCATAGGGCATGGCGTTTGTGCTCATGCAGTTGACGCAGAAATTATAGGAGGCAAAACCGAACTGCTCCCATGCGTCCATAGGGCAGAAAGCAGAAAAGGTTCCGCTCGTCCCGACAAACACGAGGTCAAGGCTGTTCTTCCTGCATGCATAGAAGCCGCTCAGGTTCCCCCGCGTATGGGCAAGAGGTCCCCGATACAAGTATGAGACCTGAAAAAACAGCATCGCCAGAAGCAAAGAGAACACACCAGCCTTAAAAACATTGTTCAAACTCCGTCTTTTCATAGCTTAAAATCCCGCGTAGATAAAATCCGCAGCCACATAGCCGCCTCCGTACTTTCCGAATATCAGGATGCAGGCCGAAAGCCCAAGAAAAAGCCCCCACCTGAAAAAAAGGTTCCAGGTGGCGATGCGGCTCCTCACGCCCCGGGTCTGCTCCAGGCAGGACACAAAAAGCACAAGCAGAAGGGAGAAGGCGAGCACAAGAAAGTCCAGAGTACCAAGTCCGGCATCCATCCAGTAGTCCGGCAATGAATCAAGCAGGACACGCGGATGCAAATGAAAGAAAACGTGCCTCCACATCTCAAAGCCGCCCGTAAACGAAGATGCCCGCTGGAAGGAGACTCCTATCGCGAACAGAATGGCTGTCCTGACCCTCTGGAAAAACTTCCAGCTGGATGCCGCAGTGTTTATGCGGAGAAACCTGACGGGCAAGACAAACAGAGGCTCCAGCAGCTGCCCTCCTGCAATCGTGATGAAGAAATACAGGCCTCCGCCAAAGATATATTTGAAGGCTCCGCCGTGCCAGAAGCCCACACAGAACCAGACTATAAGCATCCCGCACCAGTGGGGCAAGAGCCGAGCATAGCGGTTTTTCTTTCCAAGGAGCTTTTTAAGGCAGTCGGAAAGCAAGACAAGTGGCCGGGACTTCAGGACGGGATACAGTATGTAATCTTTGACCCAAAAACCAAGGGTAATGTGCCATCTCCGCCAGATTTCCGAAAGGCTCGTAGAAAAGAAGGGGGTCCGAAAGTTCTCCGGTAATGGTATCCCGAAAAGCTGCGCAACACCAACAACCATGTCGATGAACGCAGAAAAGTCGAAGTACAGTTGAAGCACATAGAGGAGCAGCCCCAGCATGACGGCTATCCCAGCGTATTCCTCCCAATCGTCATACATAAAGGATACTATGACGGCAAGCCGTTCCGCGACAACAAGCTTTTTAAAAAGCCCCCAGGCTATCCGCTGCAAGCCAAAGCAGAACTGCTCCCAGTCAAAGCGATGGGGGCTGAACAGGGAATCCTTTACCTGTACATAGCGGGTAATCGGTCCCGATGCGGTAATTGGGAAGAAAAGCACATACAGCAGGAATTTGCAGGGATTCCGCTGTGCCTCTACCGCCCCCCAGCGCACGTCCAGCACATAGCTTATGAGCATGAGGGAAATGTAGGAGATTCCCTGCGGAGCACGGATTTCCCAGGGTTCAACAAAAACAGTGCCTGTAAGAAGCTCGTAGAACCTGTAAAAAAAAGACCTTTCCCGAAAGAAGACAAGGTAAGCAGCGATGAATGTCACGGCTATGGCAGTCAGCGCCCCTTTGTGACGGGTCCCATCTTTCCCCAGCAGCAGGGAAACGCTCCAGGCAACGGCAAGCGGGGGCAGGATG
>JAFTEK010000139.1 GCA_017453705.1 Treponema sp. | reverse complement strand
GTGTGAACTTACTATTTACGGATGTGTGAACTTACTATTTACGGATGTGTGAACTTACTATTTACGGATGTGTGAACTTACTATTCGCAGGACTGTATATAGCCTATTTGCAGGCTTCCTACAGCCCTTTACTTTTGGCCTCCTGCCATAGCTCGTTTTCCTCTTTCTCGTGTCTTGCGTCCAGGGGTAGGCCTTTTTCCCTCATTTTTTCTTCTATATAATTGAACCTTCTCTTGAACTTGTTGTTGGCCGCATCCAGGGCTTCGCTAGGATTGACATCCAGCGAGCTGACGTATGATATGGCGGAAAAAAGCACGTCCCACATTCTTCGACAAGGTGGGGCTTGTCGCCCTGACAGGCCGCCTCTTCCGCCTCGTCCAGCTCCTCCCTGACCTTGCCAGCCGCATCGGAGTGGGAATGCCAGACCCAGCCCAAGAGGGATGTCTTGTCAAGGAGACGGCATGCCATTTCCAGAGGGGGGAGGTTCCTAGGAATTTGGTCAAGTGTGTAATCTGCGGACTTTTCCATTTTCTCCATTTTTCGGCTGGTTTTTTGTTGACAGTGAGGAAAAAAGGGGATAGAATGGTGGCAAGTGGGAAATAGTGGGGAAAAGTGGTGAGATAATGGTATGGACTTGCTGATTGGTGAGTACCGGAATACGCTTGACGAGAAGGGGAGAATCCTCTTTCCCGCCAAACTCCGGGGCATTTTGCAGAAAAATGAGCTCATCGTGACGAAAGGCCTTGACCATTGTCTCATGCTTTTTACAAGCGAGGAATGGGCTTCTCTGAGTGACAAAATCATGAAGAAAGCCTCTCCTTTTAATGATCAAACTAATAAAGTTATCCGCCGCTTCATCGCGCCGGCACAACAGTTGGATTTTGACCGTTCGGGCCGCCTCTCTATCCCCCAGGGCTTAAGGGAATATGCCTCTCTCTCTGGTGAAACCGTGATTCTTGGGCTCAACAGGTACATGGAATTGTGGGATTCCAAGTGCTATGATGAGTATCTGGACTCAACAGAGCCTGACTTTAAGCAGGCCGCCGAGGGCTTGAGCGATGTTTTCCTGTGAAAAATGGGTGAGGAAAAATGGAAGTCGTACACACTCCTGTTTTACTTCAGGAATGTCTTTCTCTGCTTTCTCCGGTCGGGGAGCCTTATGAGGGTGATGCCTTTATGGTGGATTCCACTCTGGGCGAGGGCGGACATTCTTACAACTTCCTTAAAAGCTATCCGGGGCTAAAGATTGTCGGGCTGGATGCTGACCCTGTGATCCAATCCCGCGCAAGGGAGAGGCTGGCCTGCTATGGTGACAGGATGAGTTTTTGGTCCGGTTGGTTTGATGAATTTTATATGAACTATCCTCATGATATGAGGAAACCTAATATAATCCTCTTTGACTTGGGAATTAGCGTGTTCCACTATGAGAGGAGTGGAAGGGGGTTTTCTTTCCGCCATGACGAGAAGCTTGACATGCGGCTGAACCCCTCTTCTTTGGAGAGCGCGGAAGATGTTGTCAACTGCATGGACGAGAAGCGCCTTGCAGACATGATATATTTGTATTCGGACGAGAAGTATTCGCGGCGCATAGCCTCGGCAATAACCACGGCCAGAAGGTCATGCCGCATTGCTTCTACGAAAGCTCTTGCCGATATTGTTGCCGGAGCGGTCCCCCCCAAGTACCGCCACGGCGCGATTCACCCGGCCACGAGGACATTCCAGGCCTTGAGGATTTACGTCAACAAGGAGTTGAGACGACTTCCGGATGCCCTTCACGCCGCCTTTAATACCCTTTTACCACAGGGTAAGCTTGGGGTCATTACGTTCCATTCTCTGGAGGACAGGATTGTAAAGCACTATTTCCGCAACCTTGCGAAACAGTGCGTCTGTCCTCCGGAGCAGAGCGTTTGTTCATGCGGGGGAACTCCCTGCGCTGTCCTGCTTACCCGAAAGGGGGTGGAGCCGACTGCCGAAGAGGTGGCCTCTAACTCTCCGTCACGGAGCGCACGGCTTCGTGTTGTGCGCAAGATCCGTGATGCCGGTGCTGGTCATCTTGCCGCTCTGGAGGCTGTATGAAAATTGATGTCTCTGGTGCTGCCAAGACCCTTCTCGTATGTTTTTTTGCCCTTTCTGTGCCCGCCCTCCTTGTGATTGACGGAATCCATGCCCGTAAGTACACGGACTTGGAAAAGCAGGTTGAAGAGCTTGAGAAAAGGCAGAAGCAACTAATAGAAGAAAACAAAAAGCTCATAACGGATATCAGCCTGCTTTCCTCATCTGAAAGGATAGAGGGGATTGCCCGCGACTCGCTCGGCATGAGGGAAGCGGAGAGTGATGAGATAGTCCGGGTGGAGATGTCGTCCAGTTCTTCCAAGAAGGCCGGTAACTGATATGGGAGCCTCTCTGCTTTCTCTGGATGAAATAATGGCCACCACCGGGGGGAGCCTATGTTCTTCCGGCAGTGCTTTTCAGTTTTTTTCAGTTGCCACAGACAGCCGTAATGTTTGTGACGGGAGCCTTTTTGTTCCGTTAATCGGGGAAAAACAGGACGGGCATGTTTATATCCCCCAGGCTTTGGAAAGGGGAGCCTGCTCTGTCCTTATTGCACGGAAGAATTACTCCAATAACAAGGCTTTCTTTGATGAGTTAATCAATAAGAATCCGTCGGTGGCATTTATCAGCGTTGATGATACCCTCCATGCCCTTCAGGACGCGGCTGCCTGTTATGTCGGGAAGTTCCCCGGCCTCATAAAGATTGCGGTGACAGGTTCCAGCGGCAAGACTACGACCAAGGAGATAGCCCTTGCCCTGCTGTCGCAGAAATACAAGGTCATTGCCAACGAGGGGAATTTGAACAGCGAGACAGGCCTGCCCCTGTCGGTATTCAACATAAGGAAAGGGCATGAGGTCGGCCTTTTTGAGATGGGCATGAACCGCAGGGACGAGATGAAGGAGATAGCCGCCGTCCTTAAGCCCCGCCATGCCGTCGTCACGAACATAGGAACAGCCCATATAGGAATTCTGGGCAGCCGTGAGGCGATAGCGGAGGAGAAGGCGCACGTCTTTGACTACTTGGACTCATCTTCTGTGGCCTTTATACCAAAGGACGATGACTTTGCCTCTTTCCTGTCCGAGAGGGTTTCTGGACATTCTGCTTCCGTATGCTTTTACGGCGAGGACTGCGTGGACGGGGTTCAGTTTGTCAGGGACAGGGGGCTTTCCGGGACTGACTTTACGATAGAAGGAAAAGCTGCCAGCCTGACATTGCCCGGAAGATACAACTATAGGAATGCGCTGGCGGCAATCTGTCTTGCAAGAGAGCTGGGGCTTTCCACGGATCAAATAATCGATGGGTTTGCGCGTCTTAAGCCTATGTTTGGCAGGTGCGAGCTTATAAGGGATGATAGGAGTGGCATCCGCATACTGCAGGACTGCTACAATGCCAACCCTGATTCCATGGAAAAAGCCATAGGACTGCTCTCGCCTGAAGAGACAGGCTCACGTTTCATGGTTCTGGGTGATATGCTTGAGCTGGGCGAGGCTTCTTTGGATGCCCACCGCAAGGTAATCGCCCAGGCTGCCGCGACTGGCTCTTGTGTGCTTCTGGTCGGTCACGAGATGGCAGCGGCTTTGGACAGCATGAGGGCTGCTGATAGCCGCTATGATGAGATTCTATGCTTCTCTGATAGTTCAGACTCCTCTATTGAAAAGATTGCCGACTGGCTGAAAGGCAGGATGCGTCCTGGGGATGCGGTTTTGGTCAAAGGGTCGCGAGGCATGGCTTTGGAGCGGCTGGCGGACATTCTTACCGGTGGAGGTAGAAATGGCTGACTTTTCGTTTAAGGCTGACCGACCTGTTGGCTCCTACGGCAGGAGCGATATTTTCTTCATTATATCAGTCCTTCTTTTGTGGGGGCTGGGAATTTTTACCCTTTATGTCTGCACACCCTATACAGCGGAGAGGCTGTTTGGCGACCGTTACTATTTTGTGACCAGGCAGCTGGTTTGGTCTGCCGTGGGATTTGTTCTCTTGTTGTTCTTCGCGACGGTCAATATGAGGATTATAAAGAAAATCCTTCCATTTATAGTGATGGGAACCCTCATCCTCTGCCTTTTGGCATTCATTCCTGGAATTGGGAGCAACAGGAAGGGGGCTTCCCGTTGGATTTATGTGGCAGGGCTTTTCACGATACAACCGTCTGAATTTGCCAAGTTTGCCGTCGTTCTGTTCCTTGCGAACCTTTTCAATAAGCAGAGGGAGGAGGGCAGGAATGATTTCTACTATCCTCTGGCGGGTCTTTTTGTCTTTGTCCTTATAATATTCCTGCAAAAGGACTTTTCCACCGGCGTGTTTATTTTCCTTGTCGGATGCATGATGTTCTTTGTGTGCGGAGCAAGGATGACCTGGTTCCTGCCTCTTTTGCTGCTTGCCATACCTGCTATCGCCTTGATGGTCAGCATAGAGCCTTACCGACTGAACCGCGTCATTGCCTTCTTGCATCCGGAGGAGTTTGCGATGACGAGCGGCTATCAGGAGATGGCGTCTAAACGGGCCATAACTGCGGGGGGCTTCTGGGGGAGCGGCGTCGGTGAGGGCTTGTCCGAGGTGTTCAAGATTCCGGAGCTACAGGCCGACTACATCTTTGCTGGC
>JAFTEK010000138.1 GCA_017453705.1 Treponema sp. | reverse complement strand
GGGGTAACTCTTTTGTACGTAAGGAGATAGTTATGGCTGTGCTTTTGTGCCGTGAGGAATTCGTGCTGTTTTGTTTGATAAAGAGATATTATCAAACAAGGCTTTTACACAGGGCTTTTATACTTTATAATGAATGAATGGAACTCTTTCAGCTACGTTATTTCCTTGAAGTCGCGCGCCAGCAGCATGTGCGCAAGAGCGCGGAGACTTTGCATGTCAGCCAGCCCGCTGTCACAAATGCGATACACCGGCTTGAAAAGGAGATAGGGGTTCCTCTCTTTGTGTCCTCAGGACGTTCCATAAAGCTCAGTCCCTATGGGAAGGCTTTTTATGATGAGATACAGCCCCTGTGGGACAGCCTTGATTCCCTGCCTGAAAAAATAAAGGGCTTGCAGCCACGTGAGCGTGTTATGATAAGGCTCAACGTGTTTGCCGCCTGGTTCATCGTCATGGACGCAATCCTTGAATTCCAGCGGATAGACCCGGATGTCTGCTTTAACGTGACACGGAGCGAGGGACAGGAGCTGGCCGACATAACGGTGTTTACGGTTAATCATTACCGCTCCAGAAAACGCAAGGCTGGCAGCCCTTTCGTATGCAGCGAGGAAATCTTTCTTGCCGTGCCGGACATGGCTCGTTTTCGTGGCATGGACTCCATAAATCTGACGGATGTTGCGGACATGGGCTTTGTTATGATTTCCGACAAGATGTATTTTCGTGCGATATGCGATGGATTTTGCAATGTCGCGGGGATACACCCAAACACCGTGTTCGAGAGCGACGACCCGGATGCTGTGCGTTTTATGATTTGCAATAACATGGGAGTGGGATTTTGGCCTGAGTTTGCGATGGGCAGGACATTCACAGACCGCATATTGCTCAAGCACATAGAGAAACCCCTGTGCAAAAGGGAGATAGTGGTGGAAAAGCACGATATCAACAGTGACAATATCCACGTGCAGGTGTTCTACGAGTTTCTGACGCACTACATAGACTTGTATCACAGGCAGCACAACGGCGTGAACTGGACATCCCTCGCGTAGGGCTTGCATGGGGCAGCCCGTCACTTTCGCTTTTTTTCTTCCTTGCGGGCCTTGTTAAAGTTCTTGACCAGGCATTTGCCGACATAGAGAATAGTCTTGCGGGTTTCCTTGCCGGAAAAAAGGCAGGCCTCTGTGAGGGTTGCGCTAAAGCGTCCCATGTTGTCATCTATGTCCTGCACGTTATGTATACCTGATTCTTCCATGGAGTCAAAAAGCACGTTGATTATGGTGCGGAACTGCGCGTCGCTCAGGTTTGAGATTGTCTCGTTCATGGTGGAGTCAAACATACGGCTGGTACGTGAAAGTTCCTGTACGGTCTCGAATTTTTTTCCGTCCACGTGCCATGAGAAAAGGTCATGCTGCAAAAAAAGATGGTTGTCGCTTTTTACAGGGGTATAGTCGTCAAAATTCCGCATGACAACGCCTACAAGGGAAGTCTCAGGAACGTAAGTTTTTATTCTTTTGTCAATGGCCTTTATCCGCTCAAGCATGTCCGGGTTGCGTGAGAATCCGGGGCCTTCAAAATTCCATACGCCTTGTATGCGGTTTTGGATTTCAGCTTCACATTGGGCGGCGGCGTATATGGCGAGGTTGGCTCCCTTGGAGTGGCCGCCCGCGTGGATGTCTCCTTGAAGGCGGGGTGCCCACTCTTTTAGGTATTCCAGTGCCATCTTTTGTGATGTGGTCCTGCTCTCGCATGTCATAAGAAAGTTGTCCCGCCAGCCCGCTATCGTGGTGTCCGTTCCACGGAATGCGACAAAATGCAGGCTGGGGCTAAGCGAGAAAATTACTGCGGAAAACTGGGCAGGCTCCTGTTCATCAAGCCAGCTGATGTAGCCTTTCACCTTGATGTCCGCATAACGCTTGTATTTGGAGGCGGTCTCCAGCATCCTTATGCAGGACTGCCAGATGTCCCAGTTTTCGTTTTTCATGCTGTAGCGGAACTCAGAGCTGAAAAAACGGTTGGAAAGTTCCATCAGGCTCACTCCGTCCTTGCTGCCTTCAGCTTGAGTTCCCTCAAAGTTTATATAGGAGAGCATGGAGAATATCGCGCTGTCCAGTTCGTTGATTGGCTCTTCCTGGAAAGTCGTGTCTCCGTGCTCTTTTACATAGTCAAAAAGGTTCGGCCAGCTGTCAGACCCCTTGGAGGCGGACTGGGCGGACAGCAGGCCTGGAATGAATATAAAAGAGAGTATAAAAGAGTATATAATGGATAAAAATCGTCTGTGCTTTTTCATTTTGTTCTATAATTACCAATTAGTCAGTTGTCGCCCGGTTCCTCAGTTTTTCGAGATGCCATTTTTGCCGGCTTGGATAACCTGGTCAAAGTTTGCTGTGCAAGAGTAGTCGCTGGAAAAAAGCGGTGCCCTCATGTAGTCCTCAAAATCCGTCTCCTCAGCTGCTTTTACCGCGCGGAATGAGACTCCTTGTATATAGTCTGAGTTTTCTATGCAGTCTTTCATAAATTCATAGTAGGCTTTTGAGCTGTCTTTGGCTTTCATCGCCGATATGTCCAGCTGCTGTATCTGCACTTCCAGCCCTGCGGAATAAAGATCCTTGCATGTGGCAAAGAAGGATTTTCTGTCCGGCCAGTCCGTAGTAAGGTGGGAGATGATACCTATCTGATCCACACGGCCTTTGCCTTCCGAGCGAACGGAGCTGATGAATGTCTTTACCTTCTCGGCCTTTTTCTTTTCAAATAGGGTATGGTCACAGTAACAGAGCTTTACGGACTCAGGGACGCAATTGGATGCAAAGGCAAAGGCTTTAATGGCATAGTGGTCATCCCCATAAATCTTCATAAGATAGTTGGAGGGGGTCATGTTATAGCCCCCTGTGTCAGTGAACAATTCTGACAACACATCATAGGATGTGACAAGGCTCTTTCCGTTGTTGTGCTCATATTCCCAGTCTGAGATGAAAACAGTCACCTGCTTGATATACCACTCAATGCGGGCGTTCATTTCATCTATGCCGACCAATCGGCCGGCTGTGTCATAGCCCCGGAAGAAAAACCACTCAGGGGTCATCTCCGGGCACAGCAAAAGATGGAACCTTACCTGGACCCCGGCTTTTTTTGCGTCCTCCAAAAAGAGGGTCAGGTACTTGCTGTTCCATTTTGCAGGAACGTCATAGCTGTAGCCGTCGCTTGCGGTGAATTGAACCAGCTTTTTGGGCTTTTTTCCAAGCAGCCTGTAGGGAAGCAGTTCGTTCCCGCTCGAAAGCTCTGCAAAATGCTTTCCCGCCGTCTTGATAAAAAAGGAGCTTTTTTCCTTGGGGTTGTAGCTGTCATCGTCCTCGCTGTCGTCATAATCCTCATAGTCAAAGCTGTCATGTCTGTCAGAGTCGTCCGAGCTTTCAGAGTTTTTAGAACTTTTAGAACTGCCCGCCTTTTTTTGTTTTTTCTTGGAGCTGGAGGTTTTCTTTTTTTTCTTGTCCGCTTTTTCTTGTTTCTTCGCTGCTTTCTCTTGTTTTTTTTCTTCCTTCTCTTTGTCCTTTATCCTGACATCTTCCTCTGAGTCAGCATAGCAGGAAGCACCAATCATAAAATACCTGGCATAGCTGTCCTTGAGCGAAGGGGTTGAGTCCCTGCAGCTTTCGGGTGTCCTCTGGGCGGGGGCTGCAAAAAGCAGGGTTAAAATTGTGAAATAAAATAGCAGGCTAAGAATACCTTTCTTCATGGAAAGCCATTCTAGCGGAATGACAGACATCTGTAAAGGGGAAGGGCGTTTCCGTGCGGCGCAACATTGCACGGCAGGGCGTGGTCCAGTTTCGGCCTCCCCTGAGGGGGATGCCGGGCGATGGAAGCGTCTTTTGCAATGCCTCTCAGACCTTGAAGAGGTCTATCTGGCTGCCAATCTTGCCTATGGCTTCCTTCATCTTTCCGGATATATTGCCCAGGACGCTCCCGGTCTCATTTATCCGCTGGGCACCAGACGACATCTCGTCCATGCTCTGCTTCATGCTGGAAGTGACATCCTGCAGTATGTCCATCTCCTTCTTTATCTTCTCGCTGCGGGCGGACATCTCCTTGGAGGCTTTGTGTACCTCTCCGGTGCTGTTGTTCATGTTCTTGAGGGCATCTCCTATCTGCTTGCTGCCCTCGTTCTGCTCCTGCATGGCGGACTTAATCTGGACTACAAGCTCATCAGTCTCCTTTATCTTGGAGGACACCGATGCGAATGCTTCGCTGGACTCCTTGGACGCGCTGACGACTTCCGTGATGGAGTCCTTTATCTTGTTAAGCTGGTCTCCTATGGTCTTGGACTGGGAGCTGGAGGTCTCGGACAGCTTGCGTATCTCGTCGGCGACGACGGAGAAGCCTTTTCCCGCCTCGCCAGCGTGGGCAGCCTCGATTGCGGCGTTCATGGCCAGCAGGTTGGTCTGCTCCGCTATGCTTGAGATTGCCAGGTTGGCTTCCATCAGCATGGCGGACTGGCTTTCTATCTGCTTGATTCTCTCGTTTACGTCCTGCTGTTTGTCGAATCCGGACTTGGCATCATCGGACAGGGCCTGGAAGGAGAGAGCCATCTTGTCCACTGACTGATTGACGGATGATATATTGCCTATCATCCCTTCGACGGCGGCCGAGGCCTGGGCTACTCCTGTTGTCTGCCCTTCTATAAGCTCATCCATGTTCTGGATGTTGTGGGATATGTCGGTCACTGCGCTGGCTGTCTGGGAGACGCTGCGCCCCTGGTTGCCTATCTGTGTGGAGATGCCCTTTATGTTGGCTATAATCTGGGTAATCGCGCTCGCCGTGTTCTCCGTGCTCTGCGACATCTCTTCGCCGGAGTCGGTCAGCTGTACCTTGGACTTCTGCACGTCCTTCATTATCTGCTGCAGCTTGTCCAGGAAGAGGTCAAAGTGGATGATGAGGTCGCCTATCTCGTCGCGGATAAACAGCTTGCAACGTTTGGTAAGGTCTGCGTCCCCGGTCTCCAGCTCCTTGAGGAAGTTGGTGACGTTGTAAATTCTCCACATGAGCCAGTGGATAAAGGTGTAGCTCAAAATAAGGAGGACGACGATGAGGACTGCCACGATGGGAACCACGATGGTAAGTGTGGTCTTCTTTATGTTCTGGACAACCTCGACGTTCTTGGCTATGAATAACATTCCCGCCACCCGGTCGTCCTCGCTTACGAGCGGCTGGTAAGTGGAATAGTATTCCTGTCCTTTTATGGTGTTCTTGCCTTCAAACTTTTCGCCGTCAACAAGGACTTTCCTTATTATCTCCTCGTTGTCAAGCCTTGTCCCGACCACATCCGGTATGGTGGAATCCATCCTCATGGAATCCCGGAAGATTGTGCACTCAACGTTGTAGCCGTTCTTCATTAGCTTGGTGAACGTCCCGTCCGTCATGTCGTAGCCGGACAGCACGCAGCCCACTACTTTGTTCCCGTTCATTACGGGGCTTGTCGCCAGTGCCGCGAAGTCCAGGTTGCCTATGGCTTCGAATGTCCTTATGGAAGTTCCCTTCAGTGCCTTGTAGACGCACGACAGGGAAAGGATGTTCTTGCCTTCTGGAATCTCGTCCCCGCTGCATGCGATGACGATGCCGTAAGCGTCTATGACCGCCAGGAAGCCCAGGTCCAGTTTTTGCACCCTGTCCTTGAGGTAGGCCTTGGTGGCGCTGCTGTCCTGGTGTGATGTGGATTGTATGATGTAAGGGGAATCTGACAGCAGCGTGGCGGACATGGCCAGTGTGGAAAGCCAGTCTTCCATTACGCTCACAGCCCCCTGCTCTGTGAATTCAAGTTCATTCTGGGTGTTCTTTATTAGCCTGTTTTCAAATACAGTGAGCGATACGACAGCCACTATGGAGCATCCAAGAAGTATGAAACCTCCGACAAGGCCGATGAGCTTTGCTTGCAGGCTTATGCCGCGCTTGGCCTTTGTGTCAAACCTGTCCAATTCTTTCTTTGCCATTATAATGCCATTGTACTATAGAAATTCTAGCAGGGCAAGCTTTGGTAAATAAAAAAAAATTTTGGCAGGCTTTTTCCCGCGAAGTTTACATTCGTACCTTTCCAGCACAATACATAAAGTGTAAGCATTGAAAGGCAGCGGCTCCCACAGGAGCTTTCTGTTAGGACGGCTTCCGCCCGTGGTGTATTTCGCCCGATGCGTATTTCGCAGTGGCGGTTTCCGCCCTCTATGCCTACGTAAAAAAATTTACTTAAGGAGAAGCGTATGAATTCGTTGAACCAGATTATCCTTGAAGGGAACGTGTGCAGGCAGCCGGAGCTAAGGCAGTCGGCGTCGGGATGCAATGTGTGTGTCATGCCGGTCGCCGTAAACCGTTCCTACAAGAATGCCAAGGGGGAGAACACGGAGGAAGTCTCATACTTTGATGTCACCAGTTTTGGCAAGACTGCGGAGGTTTGCGGCAAGTACGCTGTCATAGGCCGTCATATCCGCGTGGTGGGCAGGCTTAAGCAGGATCGCTGGAAGAACCTGGAAGGCAAGACCCAGAGCAAGGTGAACATCGTGGCAGAGCATGTGGAGCTGCTGAATTTACCCCACAGGCAGGTGGCTTCTTCCAAAAGCACCGAGGCAACGCTTGTGGCCACCAACGCTGCCGCCGCCCGCCAGCAGCAGGAACTGGACTATGAGGAGGATACCGTAGGCGAGGGAATCCCCGCCTTCTAGCTGGCAGGAGTGCCGGGAGGCTGAGGCTGTCCCGGCACTGGCGCACGGGCTTTCCATAAGGGGGCTCCGGCTGTACCGGCAAGAAGGAGCCTTCCTGATGGCTTTAGGGCATCTCTAAAAACTCGCTTTTAGCGGTTTTTAGAGATGCCGTCGAGTCGTAAGTCGCTATAATTTCGCGACTTACGACATCGCATTTTCAGAGTTACCTCGAAAAACTGAAGTTTTTCGAGGTTCCCTTTACTTGTACATCTCTTCCAGTGTGATCAGCTTGGTGTCGCCCCTGCCCAGGGACTCAAGCCCTTCTGAGAAGCCGCCCAGGGAGAAGAGCAGGTAGCCTGTTACCCTGTATCCTGAGGAAATTAGCCTCGCCCTTCTGAGCAGGGTGTCATAGACACTCCTGTCCAGCTTGTCGTTCCTGAACTTGCACTCGCCTATAATAGCTGTCTTGTCGCTGCCGGAAAGAGCCACAACGTCAATGTCCGCAGTTTGCTGGCGTTTCTGTCCGTCCTCTCCCTCCAATTGCTCCTGGCCCCAGTAGTTTCCCACTTCCGTTATGAAATTCCCGAATTTACCTTGCAGCCCCTGTTCAAGTGTGTAATAGCGGCACATCTGCTCAAACACGCTCCCCATGAACTGGTGCAGCGCGCCCTTTACGACTTTGTCGTAATAGGTGTCTCCCTGTCCCATCCCTATGACGCTGTAGGCTTTTGGAATGAAGCTGTACCAGAATTTGAACATCGTGTCCTTGAGTATGTACTGGGTCTTCTTCTTGTTCTTTTCGTCAGTGATGCACTTGCGTCGTTCCACCAGGCCCGTCTCAATCAGCTTTTCCAGCGAGTACAGGACGGTCGGCTCCTTCTCCCTGACCTTGCCCGCGATGGTGTTGAGCGTGTTTTCTCCTGAAGCTATCTGCTCAATGATGTTGTTGACCAGGGCTGTGTCAGAGAATTCCTGTGCCAGAAGGTTGCGCGGCTCGTCGAACAGGTAGCCGTCGCTGTTAAAGAAGAGCCTTTTTATGTTGTCGTCAAGGCTTTTCTCCGGGTCAAACATCGCCAGGTATTTGGCGACCCCGCCTGTGACCCCGTAGCATATCGCCTTGTCTTCCGCCGAGTAGCCCGGTACGAACAGTGCCGCATCCCTGTAGCTGAATGGCTCCAGCTTTATCTGGCTGTCCCTTCTGCCGAACAGGGGGCTTTTTTCGCTGAGTATCTTGCTTTCCATGAAACTGAGCGATGAGCCGCAGAGGATGAGCATCATGTTTTTTCCTGCCCACTCCGTGTCCACGTACTTCTGGATTATGGACAGCAGCGGCTCGTCACTTTCCGCCCAGTAGGGCAGCTCGTCTATAACGATTACGAGTTTTTCTTTTCCCAGCTTGCCTGTTATCACGTCAAAGACGCTCTCTATAGAAGGAAATTTCACCTTGGCGTATGCGGGATCCAGGACGGAAAGCACCTGATGAGAGAACAGCTCCAGGTTCCTCTCTGCTCCAACCTTGGTGGCCGTGTAACATACGGCCTTTTTGTCCTTGAGGAATTCGCTGATAAGAGTGGACTTGCCTATCCGCCTCCTGCCGTATATGACGGTCATTCCAAAGGCTTTCTTGTGGTAGAGTTCTTCCAAGGATTTTAGTTCCCTATCCCTTCCTATGAACATGCCGGCCTCCTATATACATCGTGGGGAGTAATAGACCCGTTCGGAAACTGTGTTTCTGCCCAGGCCTAATCATGCAAACACTTTTCATTCAGATGGATTTTATTCAAATGAATTTTAATAAAAAGTATTTGAATAAAATATAGCACGCTGGCTTCCAGTTTGCAAGTGAAAACGGACAAAGTTAATCACTTTTGCAACTGGCTCGTGGACATGGCTTATTTTATGCGGTATTATTTTGCTAGAGGAGACCGCCTTATGGAACGTTCTAAGATTGTCGTGTTGGATTTCGGCAGCCAGTATGCCCACCTGATAGCAAAACGCCTGCGCATGATGGGATATTATTCAGAGATTGCCCTTCCGTCTGCCCCTGTGGGCTCTCTTTCCGGGGCGAAAGGCATCATATTCAGCGGCGGCCCGGCCTCTGTGTACGACAAGGACGTTCCTGAGTTCAACAGGGAGATATTGAATCTGGACATCCCGATTCTCGGCCTTTGCTACGGGCATCAGATTATGGCCGTGAGCCTTGGAGGAAAAGTCGGCAGGGCGGAAGTCGGCGAGTTTGGCATAGCGCGGCTGGAGCTGAACGAGGCGGGCAGGAAGTCACCCCTGTTCAACGGAGTGCAGAAGGTCTCCGGCACGAGCCAGGTCTGGATGAGCCATCAGGACGCGGTGCTTGAGCCGGGGGAAGGCTTTGAGGTGATAGGAGCTACCAAGGACTGCCCCTTTGCCGCCCTGCAGAATTTGGCAAAGAAACGTTTCTCGCTCCAGTGCCACTGCGAGGTCAAGGACACCCCGGAGGGCAACAAGATATTCGAGAACTTCGCCGCGACCATCTGCGGGATGGAGAGGAACTGGGACGAGGACACCGTGCTTAATCATATAATGGAAAGCATCCGCAGCCAGGTGGGGGATGGGAAAGTCCTGCTCTTCCTGTCTGGCGGGGTGGATTCCACCGTTGCCTTTGCCCTCTTGAACAAGGCCCTGGGGCAGGAGCGGGTGCTCGGCCTGCACATAGACAACGGATTTATGCGCAAGGACGAGAGCCGCAAGGTTGCCGAGGCGTACAGGGCGCACGGATTCACCAACTTCATAGCTGAGGACGCGAGCGGGTCATTCCTAAAGGCTGTGGAAGGGCTGACTGACCCGCAGAAAAAGAGGATGGCCGTGGGCGAGAACTTCATCAAGGTGCGCGATGAGGTGGTTGCCCGCCTGGGGCTGGGAATGGACGGCGAGTGCGAGCCGTCAGGCTCGTTTACTTGTCCGCACGGCGGACAGTTGTTCCTTGCGCAGGGAACGCTCTACCCGGACATCATCGAGTCCGGTGGCAGCAAGAACGCCCATGTCATAAAGACCCACCACAACCGCGTGGACGGAATACAGAAGCTTTTGGAGCAGGGGCTTGTCGTGGAGCCGCTCAAGGATTTGTACAAGGACGAGGTTCGCTCCATAGGAAAGAAGATAGGCCTGTCCGATGAGCTTGTCATGCGGCACCCCTTCCCCGGCCCCGGCCTGAGCATAAACGTGCTCTGCTCTGACGGAAAGATGGCGGAGCAGGACAGGGCT
>JAFTEK010000137.1 GCA_017453705.1 Treponema sp. | reverse complement strand
TTCACCTGTCCTACTGCAAGCGGGGAAACCTGTCGTATACGAGGAAGAACATCTCCGGCTACTATGCGCTCAGGCGGAACAGCCTTGACGTGGTCTTCATCGGGACGAGCGGGACCTTTTCTTCGTTCATACCCATGCAGGCCTGGCATGACTGCGGCTTTGCTTCCTACAACTTCTGCGTCAACATGATGGGAGCAAACACGATTCCCTACGCAGTCACGGAAGCCCTGAAAAGCCAGAAGCCCCGGCTGCTCGTCATAGACATCTACCCTGTCATCACCGGTGAAATGATAGGCAACATCGGCGACAGCTACACCCGCTACAATACCGACGGCTTCAGATATTCGATGAACCGCTTCATGCTCATAAAGAACGAGGTCATGCGGGCACAGGACCTGACGGAAAGTCCCCTGTCCTACTTTGCGGACATCATAAAGTGGCACACGAACCGCCTCACGCCCGAGAACTTCTTCTGTAAAATGCCCAACGTGGACCGCGGCTACAACGCAATGATCTGGGGCAAGGTGAACCGCCCCGGCAAGTCGGACGAAATAAAGCCTCTCCCCCCCGCCCCGGAGGCCTGTCTTACAAAGCTCCTTGACAAGTGCGCCCGGCTTGACTGCCAGGTCCTCTTCGTCTTCTATCCGTTTGCGGACACCTACAAGTACCCGGATGCCCTTGCCAACGCCAACTATATCGGAAACAGGGTGCGGGAAGCGGGATTCGCCTTCAGGAACTTCTGTGCGGAATGGGAGGAATTCGGCCTGGACGTTGACCGGGACTACTGGGACCCCGCCCACTTCAACATCTACGGAGCAGAGAAAGTCACCGCACGCGCCGCCCCCTGGCTGCAGGAGACCTATGCCCTTCCCGACCACCGGGAAGAGAAGAAATACCGGGACTGGCAGGCCGATTACGAAGAATGGATGCTTCACGAGGCTGCGTACAAGGCAGACATTGACAGCCGCCGGGGAAACTGAGCCGTACCGGAGCAGAGAAGGCCGGAGAAGTCAGTAGCCCTGCCCTTGACCTATTCATAAACTCTTATTAAAATACGTGCATTGTGCTGATCCGATATTCGACTGATTCCAATGGGAAGCCCATAGAAAAGGCTGTCATCTATACGAAAAAAGAACACAACATACCGCTCTCATCGTTGGATTCCGACGCCGTCTATGTCATTACGCGGCTCAGGGACACAGGATTTTCGGCGTACATCGTCGGCGGAGCGGTACGGGACCTGCTCGTGGGAAGGAAACCGAAGGATTTTGACATTGTAACCGACGCAACCCCCAGCCGCATCAAGAAGATATTCCGCAATTCCCGCATCATCGGAAAGCGCTTCCGCCTGGTCCACATATTCTTCGGCGAAAAGATTTTTGAAGTCTCAACCTTCCGTTCCATCGAGGAAGGGTCTGTCGGGAACGTGTTCGGTACAATGGACGAAGACGTGCAGCGGAGGGACTTTACGCTGAATGCCCTCTACTACGATCCCTTGAAAGAACAGATAATCGACTATGTCGGCGGCGTCAAGGACATCAAAAAGGGGATTATCCGTCCGGTTATTCCGATGGACCGGATTTTCATCGAAGATCCCGTCCGCAAGCTGCGGGCGGTAAAATACGGGGCAACAACCGGATGCAGGCTCCCCTTCTCCCTCAAGCGCAAAATCCGCAAGTCGGCCCAGCTCCTGTCGCCGATTTCCCCGTCCCGGCTGACGGAAGAAATCCTCAAGATAGTGAACAGCGGCCACGCCTACGACATCGTTTCCAAGGCCGTAGATACCGACCTGTATGCATACCTGCAGCCCTCAGCGACGAACCTGATGCTGGACGACAAGAAGTATTCGAAGGCCTACTTTGAGAGCCTGAAGGAACTCGACAGCTTTGTCCGGCAGCATCCCGAAAGCCGCCTCGGAGAGCGGCTCTACTTTGTCCTGCGGGATTTCGTCTCTGACCTGACCGAATGGAAGAAAGAGAAGGAAAACGGAACATCCGTGGCAGAACTGTACAAGACGACCTGGTCGCGCTGCCGGAATTTCATTCTTCCGATGAACCCGCAGCGGACAGAACTTGACTTTGCCGTCAGGAAAATCCTTGCAGGCTATGGCTTTTCGATGAAAAAGAAAGAGCGGAACCGGCGCAAGCCGAAACTTGTCCTGCCGGCAGAAGAAAAAGACTGAAAAGCCCGCTGTCAATATTGACATAATCCGCGAATTTGTTGTATTATAACGAAACTATCAGTGCAATTCATATTATGAGCGAGGTTTATATATGGCAGTACCCAGATCAAAAACAGCAAAGGCCGTAACAAAGGGCAGGCAGACTGTAAATATGAAGTTGAAGACACCGCACCTTGTCGAGTGCGGCAACTGCGGCAACCTTATTCTGCAGCACCATGTGTGCCCCAAGTGCGGTTTTTACAATGGACGTCAGGTAATTACACCTGAGGTCAAATAACCCTTTCAATCAGTAATTCAAGGAGTTGACAATGGCAGACAGTGCAGAAATCGCAAATGACGCGCTCTTTCAGAAGATGCAGAAAATCATAGCTGACAAGCTCGAGATCGACGCATCAAAGGTTACGCCCGACGCTACGTTCCGTGGTGATCTCGGTGCAGACAGCTTGGATACCTATGAGCTTGTCTATGCCATCGAGGAAGATACGGGAATCAAGATTCCGGACGAGACCGCCAACGAGTTTGAAAGCGTCAAGGACGCCTACAACTATATCAAGTCACACCAGTAATTCGTCTTAGAGCATATTTCTATTTGTTTTGAGACCGTTCTGTCTTGAGGAAGCACAGTGCTACCATGCCGGATGTGGCGGTACGCTGTGCTTTTCTGTTTTAAATGGAGAAATAGACCTTTGAACATTCGGGACACACTGTACGAACAGAAGGAACTGAAACAGGAACGAAGAAAAGAACTGGAAACCTTCTGCAGGAATCTTGATTTGCATTTTAAAAACCTGAACATGCTGGATCTCGCCTTCCATCACAGGTCTTTTTAAAATTAAAATGATGAGCACCGGCACTACAACAACGAGCGGCTGGAGTTTCTGGGCGACAGCGTCCTGGGACTGGCAGTCGCCTCCTTCCTCTACGAAGACATGATGGACAATCCTGAAGGTGACCTTGCCCGCATCAAGGCAAACGTCGTCAGTGAACAGACGCTTGCACCCATTGCCCTGGAGCAGATGCACATCGACCGCTACCTGATCCTCGGAAAGGGCGAGGAAATGACCGGCGGCAGAACCAAGAAAGCAATTCTGGCCGATGCAGTCGAAGCCGTCATCGGAGCGCTCTACCTCGATTCGGGCTTTGAAGAAGCTGTCAGGCTCGTAGAACGGCTGATTGTTCCCGAAATCCGCAAGGTACAGGCAGACAAGGGGAACAAGGATTACAAGACCATGCTGCAGGAATACTATCAGAAAAAACACGAGCTCTGCCCGAAATACGAGCTGGTCAAAGTGACCGGCCCTGAACACGACAAGACATTCTACATGAAGGTATTATTCGGCAACGTGAGCTACGGCCCGGCGAAAGGCAAGACCAAGAAAGCCGCCCAGCAGGCAGTTGCAAAAGAAGCGTGCAGTGCACTGGGACTCGACTCATAGCAGATTTTCGCCGCTATCCCAAAAACGAAAGTTTCTCGGGGTGCCCTATACAACAATCTGAAAAAACGATATACTATCGGCGTTTCAGCAGGAAGACTTTAGCCGCATCAGGCGGCACATCATATATTGACAGGATTGATGCATGAAATTTACTGAATTTTCCC
>JAFTEK010000136.1 GCA_017453705.1 Treponema sp. | reverse complement strand
GGTCTTTTTGTCAAGTGCCTCGCCCGTGTATGAGCAGTATGCCGTGGGTATGCAGAGGGTGTGTTCCTTTATGAAGGGGTATGAGGTGGGGTCCCAGACCGTGTAGCCCCTCGCCTCGTAGGTGTCGCGGCTGCCGCCTGAGGGGAAGCTGGAAGCGTCTGGCTCTCCCTTGACCAGCTCCTTGCCGCTGAATGACATGATGACGCTGCCGTCGTCCTGCGGCGTGATGAAGCTGTCGTGCTTTTCGGCGGTTATGCCCGTGAGCGGCTGGAACCAGTGGGTGAAGTGGGTCGCGCCGTTCTCTATCGCCCATTCCTTCATCGCATGGGCGACCTCGTTGGCCTCGTCCAGGTTGAGCGGCTCGCCTGTGTCCAGCGTCCGCTTGAGTGCCTTGAAGCTGTCATGGGGCAGCCTCTCCTTCATCACCTTCTGGTTGAACACCAGGCTTGCGAAAATTCCGGGTACGTTTACCATAAGCGAATTATATACGAAAAGCCGGGAATGTTCCATAGCTATAGACTATAGCAGTTATCAGGCAGTCGCCAAAGTCTTTTCACTATGCAGGAAAATTGTTATGATTGGGATTGTGATGCTTTGGAGGTGCGATATGTCTTATGATGTTTTGGAAAAAAAATACGAAATGCTCACGGCTGAACAGCAGCTTATCGTTTACAATCTTGTAATTTCGCTTAGCAAGCTGAATGCCAACTCCAGTTATGAGACTGCCCAAAAGCGTACCTTTGGCAAATTTGCAGGGCGGGCTACAGCGGCTTTCGCTGACAACTGGGAAATAACTGAAGAGGAACTCTGCTCATTATGAGATATTTGATAGATACTCATATCTTGATATGGCTTGCGGTCTCGCCGGAGAAAGTATCAAATGCCATCCTTGAAATCATAGAAAATCCTCTGAACGAGATTTCCATCTCTACGGTCAGCTTATGGGAGATTGCAATCAAACTGTCCATTGGGAAGTTGAATTTGCAGGGGATTGAAATTGACGACTTGGTTCAAATTTGCAAGGAACAGAACATCAAGATTGTTCAGCTGCCTGTCTCTGCCGTAAAACAGTACCGTACAATCCCTATGAAAGAAAACCACAGAGATCCTTTTGACAGGGCATTGATAGCACTTTGCATTTCTGATGATTACGTGCTTCTTTCCCATGACGGAAAACTTAGGCAGTATGAGCAAGACGGACTTGTGGTTATTTCATGACCCCTCCTTCAACAAGCCTCCGTCTCCTACCCTGCTATCACCTTTCCGTTCAGCTCACCGGGGACGGACATGGGGTACTCGCCCGTAAAGCAGCCCTTGCAGAATCCGTAGCTGCCGGGGTTGCAGTCGCGGCAGGCCTCTAACATTCCGTCCGCGCTGATGAAGGCGAGCGAGTCCGCCCCTATCTCCTTGCATATTTCCTGCTCGTTGTGGGTGCTGGAGATAAGCTCCCCCCTCGTGGGCGTGTTTATTCCAAAGTAGCAGGGGAATTTGACAGGCGGACTGGAGATGCGGAAGTGCACTTCTTTCGCGCCCGCCCGCCTGAGTATCTGCACAAGCCTACGACTGGTAGTTCCACGAACGATGGAATCGTCTATGACTATGACGCGCTTGCCTTGGACTATCGAGCGGACGGCATTGAGCTTGACAAACACCAGGTTCTCCCGCTCCTTCTGGGTGGGGGCTATGAACGTTCGTCCAATATACTTGTTCTTGATTATGCCCATTGCATAAGGAATGTGGGCTTCCTCGGCGTATCCCTGAGCCGCGCTCAATCCGGAGTCCGGCACTCCGACAACCACATCGGCAGCGACCGGGCTTTCGCGGGCAAGGCAGGCACCCATCTTTATCCGTGCCTGTGTCACAGGAATTCCATCTATGATGCTGTCGGGGCGGGCAAAGTACACGTACTCAAAGACACAGGTGCGCTTGCTTGTCCGCTCGCCAAACTCGAACGAAAGCACCCCGTCATCATTTATTATGACAATCTCACCGGGCTGTATGTCGCGCACAAAACTGCCGTTCACAGCGTCTATAGCACAGCTTTCGCTGGCGAGAATCCAGCCGTCCTCCACCTTGCCCAGGCAGAGCGGGCGGATTCCGTTGGGGTCACGCGCCCCTATCAGGCAGCTGTCGGTCATCACGACAAGGGCAAAGGAGCCTTTTATCATCTGGATTGTGTCGGTAAGGGCGCGCTCAAGCCCCTTCTTGTAGGACTTGGCGATGAGCTTTACAATAACCTCGGTGTCGCTGGTGGAAACAAAGGTGCTTCCCGTGTCCTCAAGCATCTCACGCAGCTGCTCATAGTTGACCAGCTGGCCGTTGTGACAGACGGCGACCGCACCTATCTTGCTTTTGAGAAGCATCGGCTGGGCGTTCTCAAGGCTCGCGCTGCCTGCCGTGGCATAACGCACATGCCCGCAGGCTATATGGCCTTTAAGCGACGTGATGTCATCCGTCTTAAAGACCTCGCCCGCCGTACCCATCGCCTTGTGCAACAGGATGTCCTCGCCCGTGCTTACGGCTATTCCCGCACTGTCCTGCCCCCTGTGCTGCAAGCAATACAGGGCATAATAGGCCTTGGATGCGGCGGTAAAGTCAGCGTCCGCCCCTTCCTTTTTCTTAAGGTATACACCGACTACACCGCACTCGTCACGGAGCTTGTCCTCTTCCCTTTCAAAGCATTCCATACTTCAATCTAGCACAAACGGGGGGCTTTTTCAATGGGCGAAAGCCAGAACACTTACGGCAGCGAAACTTTTCGTACTATTCGGTGTCTCTCTAACATTTAACATTCAATGGCATTGGTGGAAACGGAGACTCTCGTAATAAAAAATTAGCTTCTGAAACATACATAGGTTGCAATGCCGTAAAAAGTTTGTCAGCATATTTTGTCTGTTCATAATCATCATCAATATCCTCTAATTCAGCGATAATGACATAACTCAAATTTATGCAGGCCAATACTTTATTCCCATCCCCCTCTTCTTCTATGCTAAGACTAAGCTTTAACTCGCATTGCAGATTTTTACCTTTAGGAGAATTTGGCATCATGTTAAGTCTGCTCATATTTATGTGCATTTTTGGAGATGGAACAAGCTGATTAACAGTTATGCTTTTCTCTTTCATAATTGTCGCATTTATTTTCATAAAACAGCCTCTTTATATTCAATCGTGGAAGATTTCAAATTTTCAGAATAGTTATTAGATAATGATTCATAAGAATCATTATATGCTTGACTATTCTGATGAACCAAAGCAATTCCGTTATACATCTCATTGGATAGTGGCAAAATAAAATTCTCTGGGTTTTCTTTTGCTTTTTGCAATACCGCTGCAAATGCAATCTTATAGGCTTCTTCAGGGTTGTAATTCAACATTCCAACATAAGAAAGCCAAGGAAAAACCCCAAGCAAACTTACCAATGCAGCAGCAGCTGCAGACGGAGATTTAGATTTGTTTTTCCATTTTGAAAGTGTTTTGGGAGCAAGATAAAAACATCGTTCTAGTTCTGTAAACGATATATTCTGCTCCAATTTTTCAAGCGTATTCGTTATATACTGCTGTCTGGCATTTACAGCAGTTTCTTTTCTAAGAGCATCGTTAAGAATCTCATCATTATCAAAATTTGCACCGCAACAAGAACATTCCACAGTTTCAATTTCATTTGAAACTGTGGCAGTTCCATACTGAGCAGAGAATTTTCTTCTCTTTAATTGAAGTGTGCCCTTGCTTTCGCATATAGGGCAAATAGTATATTTCATATCTTTAGCTAAGTTTTGCAAGCATAAGCTCGCCTATCGATAAAGTCTCTTTGTTGCTACTATGAAATGATTTTATATACCAGCCATTACGTGTTTTTAGGAAACAAAACGCTATATATAAATCATACCATTGCAATCTAATATTATAACCATCAACTAGCGGATGTTCCCCATTTACGCCTTTTCTAAAAGGTTCAGTGTTTACAAATTTAAAATCATCAGCCTTATGCTGCGATATGTATGTCAACACTTCTTCTTTTGTAGAAAGCCGTAATAGACTTGAAGCATCTTCAAGTGCTTTAGGAGCTACTTGAACTCTTCCATTATCCGCTTTACAAGCACTTAAAAAATCTTCTAATATGTAAAAGCCCTGCCTATTTCCTGCTCCTTGGGTAGTCAAACAACCCTCCTATGAAAAATACGCTATTCGTATCCCATAGGGATAATTATTACACAACTTATTGCTAATGTCAACAGCTTTTTCTCCCCTGGGGATAATGGTTTTCCCTTGCTCCAGCTGGCAAAATGTTCCATGATTTCAGACTAAAACGTTCTAACATTTTACGGTGAATTACGGTGAAATGAGACGGCCTTTTGGAAAGCAGCCCCCTAAGGAAACGCTGATTAATATAGGAAACATTAATCAGCGTTTCCTGTCAAAGTTTCGTAACTCTTTATGTTACGAAACTTTGCGAATTTCGGAGTTAACACTGAATAATCCGCATTCGGATTATTCAGTGTTTCCCTGACAGGTAACATTACGCCCGCAGGGAGGTTTTATAGGCATGATGAATAAACTTATTGCCCCCCTGTGCCTTGTCTGCCTTGTACTGGCATCATGCGCTAGCACCGGCACAAACGGTACCGGCACAAACGGCACCGGCACAAGCAACACCAGCAGCACCGGCGGCCAGGGAAAGGAAAGCTCCGAACCGCAGTAGCTGATAAAGGCACAGAGCGACAACGGATTTGTCGCGGCCTACCAAGCCCACTTTGCCATTGAAGGCAGCAGCATAACGGAGATTTCCGCCCGCAAGTTCGAGAGCCTGACCCTAGGCTCCGGGTCAAACTACAAGGCTTTCAGCGCAAAGATCTATTCGTTCGACGCAATAGCAAAGGGAAACAACCCCGACAGCTGGGAATACACACAGAACCAATACGACAAGGACATCTACTACATACATTCCCTCATCTGGGATTTGAAACAGATGAACCTAGGCTACAGCGGCAAGGTCTACATACTGGTCACGGCATTTGACGGCTACAGGATAATCCAGGCCACGAACCTGGACGGAAACACCGTCATCGCCGAGTCCTATGCCGTATTCCTAAACGAAGACCGCCTGAGCCTCCCCAAAGGAGCCGCATTACACAGCCTCAGAAGCTTCTACCGGCGAAAGTAGAACCGCGCCAAGAATCAGCGGCACATTTGCAACTGGCTCCGGCATAGCCTCTCACAGATAGGAATCCATCATCTTCAGGATTAAGTCCTGCATGGAATCCCGCACGGAGGCGGGCAGGGATTCCAAAGCCTCTATGAATATTTTGTTCCTCCTGAAAAGCTCCAGCTCCTTCTTCTCCAAATCAGGCTGACTAAGGGCTTCTGCCTCCGCAAGCTTTAAATCCTCGTCCCCCAGCAGGCTTTCCAGGGACATATTGAGTATTTTTGAAATCTTCAGGGCGATGTCAGCATGAGGCATTGAGTTCTTGTTCATTCCGTTTATAATCGTCGAATATGGAACTCCCGCACGAAAAGCAAGATCTTTTACCTCCAAATTCTTGTACGGCAACTGGTTTTTGACATTGCTCCAGAACACACTCATATCCAGATTATTACCGAATTGCGATATATGCTTGTCAAAACATCGCCTTTGCGATATAGTATCGCCATCAAGATTTAGTATCGTAAAAAGGTTTTACATGCTTTTCAGCTCGATTACGTTCCTTTGCCTTTTCTTGCCCGCTGTACTGGTCTTCTATTATGCCCTGCCGGGTCTGACATACAGGAATTGTGTCCTTTTTCTAGCCAGCCTTCTATTCTACGCATGGGGAGAACCAAAATATGTTTTCCTTATGTTCTCATCCATAGTGTTCAACTACAATATGGGGTTAAGACTCGGAGAGAATAGACAAAACAAAAAGCAGCTCCTTGCCTTTGCCATCATCGCCAACATATCAGTCCTTTTCATTTTCAAATATCTTGGTTTCACATGCCACATTATCAACCGCATAATCGAATCCCTGAACCTCAAGCCGCTATCCGACCTGAACCTGATTATGCCGATTGGAATATCCTTCTACACATTTCAAGAAATATCCTACCTCGTCGATGTGTACAGAAAACCAGAGCAAGCGCAAAAAAGCCTGCTCAAGCTGGGGCTGTACATAACATTCTTTCCCCAGCTCATAGCAGGTCCCATTGTCCGCTACCACGATATAAACGAACAGATTTCATCGAGGTCTGTGAATATAGAAATATTTTCTTACGGCCTGCAAAGATTCATCGTAGGTCTTGGCAAGAAAGTCCTTTTGGCAAATACATTCGCCCTTGTATGCGACGGCTTCTACAATGCAGACCTATTCAGTTACGATGCCCAGGCAGCATGGATTGCCGCTTTTTCCTATAGCCTGCAGATTTATTATGACTTTTCCGGCTACTCAGACATGGCAATAGGACTGGCCTCCCTTTTCGGATTCAAAATCGACGAAAACTTCAATTACCCCTATGCGGCAACATCAATCACAGACTTCTGGAAACGTTGGCATATATCCCTAACAAATTTCTTCCGTGACTACGTGTATATACCTCTAGGAGGCAACAGGAAAGGAAGCCTGCGCACCGTCCTGAACCGTTTCATAGTATTCTTTACAACAGGCTTGTGGCATGGGGCGGCATTCAACTTCATAATATGGGGATTAGCTCACGGAAGCCTTATGACAGCCGAGAAAACGCTCAAAGGCAGGTTATCGAAAAAAGGCCGCCTTGTCCTAAGCGCATTGTCCCGCATATACACGCTTTTTTCTGTTATGGTATTATGGGTTGTTTTCAGGAACGGCACAAAAAAGAGCATAAAGATTCTTCTCAAGATGGCCGGAATAAACTACACGCGGTTCACGTCCGCCCTGACACCAATTATAAAAGACGGTTTTCTATACATCAACATAGACCGTAAATTTTGGATTACCTTCGCAGCCGGCATTATGTTTTCGTTTCCTTGGTGGAGAAAAATCGGCTTCTTATACACGAAGAACAATGGCATCTCGAAAATTCTTTTGATTCTCCGCTATCTGGCATTGGCAACCATATTCATCCTCTGCTACGCAAACCTTGCGGACAACTCATACAATCCGTTCATATACTTTAGGTTCTAAGAATGAAAAGAAAAATCCAGCTCTCGTTCATCATCATTTTTCTCTCATTGCTTTTCATCCCCATTCTGACATTGGACAATAAAAGCTTTGTTTCAAAAGAAGAAAACAGGTTCCTGGCCCCCAAGCCCCTTCATGTCACGGAAGGCAGGATAAATCCACAATATTTTGAAGAATGTAGCTCCTACCTGGACGACAGGTTTGGCAAACGAAAGCAGCTTCTCTCACTGAACGACTTTGCCAACAGGATTCTAGGTAAAACACTTGTCAACGAAAAGGCAATGCAGGGAAAAGACGGCTGGTTCTTCTATATAAAAAAGACAGACGGCGACAACCTGGGCGATTTCATGAAGAAAAACCTGATGAGCAAAGACGAGCTTGATAAGTTCAAAGAGAGAATCTCAGATGCCGCAAAATGGTGCGACGACAATGGAATAAAATTCATTTTTCTCATTTGCCCAAACAAACATTCCGTTTATGAGGAATTCTATCCTTTTGAGCGGCCGTCCGGTCCAACACGGGCAGACCAGTTCTCAGAACTCTTCGGTGAGCTGGGCATACCCTTCGTCTATTCCAGGGACTATATTATCTCCCAAAAACAAAACTATGACTTTCCTTTGTATTACGAGACAGACACACACTGGAACCCCCAAGGAGCATATCTATCTTTCACACAACTCCGCGACATCATAGCTTCCCTTTTTCCAGATAAATCCTTCCCCAAAGTTGAATACTCTGTTGCAGTTGATTACAGCATGACAAGCGGGGACATCCTTCCCATGCTCAGGGTCAAAAAGGCAAAAAGCACACAAGTCAGCCTTAAACCAACCGGTTGCCAAAGAACTGACCTATACACATACATCAAGAATGACGGGAAAAATGGAGTCCATACTGAAGGAGCTGATAAAAGCCTGCCCAGAGCCTTGATTTACAGGGATTCCTTCTTTGGTGCCCTTGAGCCTTTTGTTTCACCCCTCTTCTCGGAGAGCGAATACATTTGGAAAAGGTTCAGCGAGGAAGACAAAGAGCACGTCCTGGAATACAAACCTGACTTGATTATATTCCAGGCTGTGGAGAGACTCTCCCCATATATAGTGCATTAGCCTGGAGTGAACAGACCTGTTGTCACGCCAGAAACCGCAAGTGTTGCGCGACCGGTTCTTGAAACATGCACAGTGAACTGAGCATCCCTACATCTTGTAGCCGGGCTGTATGACGGTGTTGCTGTCAGACAGGACTTTGTTGTAGACCTTTTCCTTCCATTCTTCCTGAGGCACGTCCTCTACGCTGACGGAAAAATGTTCCTTCTCCCTTGCAAGCGTCCTAGAGGCGGCTTCCAGCAGGGCTTCCGCAAGCTCCTTCTTAAGCTCCCCGCTCCTGCCGGGATACATCTGAACCGTTATGTGGGGCATATCCTTGCTCCTCCTGTCTGTTCTGGCAATTAGGTTAAGATTGTTTCATAAGCACGGCAATGGGTTGCTGTGGGCAATGGGTTGCCATAGGCAATGGGCTGCCGTGGGCAATGGATTGCTGTGGGCAAACGTGTGCCGCAAAGCCTTTGAAACAACCTTGATTCTAGGACTTCTACAAAAACTGGTCAAGCCCCAGCTCCACGGAAATCAGTTTTTGCGAAACAAGCCCGTCAGTAAAAACGTATTCCGGCGAGGTGTCCCCATACGTTTTTATTGCGTCTCAAAGTGCAAAAATTGATTTCCGTACTACACCAGAGCATTTTATTGGAGCGGAACAAGTCCTTTACATTGGAACGGAACAAGTCCGTTACATTAGAACATTTTGTAGTTGTATATTAGAACAAACAACTGCGTTACATTAGAATGTTTTGTAGTTGTATATTAGAACAAACAAGTGCGTTACATTAGAACATTTTGTGGTTGTACACTGCCAGTAAAACAAGTCCGTTACACTGGAACAAAAACAGGTGTGTTATTACTCCGGCTATTAAAACACGTTAAAATTTGCCGCCTGATGCAGTGTTTACAAGGGGCGGCTCGGTCGGATTACTCATTGTTTCCATAGGGGGAGCACGCGGAGGAACCTTCTGGGGCTGGAGTCGCTCTCGTATTCCTTGTAGAGCATGGAGTTCAGTATGGAAATCATGTCCTGCCTGTGCTGCGATATATCCTGGTTGCTGGCGGCGGCCAAGGGAACGGAAGAACCGTCCTTGCTGGAAGAAGGCCTGGCACCAGAGCTGAACGCAGGCAGCCTGGTCTGCAAGGCGGCTTCGTCCGAATACCAGGGGGAAAGCTCGTCGTCAGAGATGTCAGGGCTTATGTCCCCATAGTCCCCGCCGGAATTGTTCCAGTACATATAGCCCCTGTTCAGGGCGTCACGCACGCCAAAAATCTCCCGCCTCACGTAGTCCTTGTCATAGTTGAGCCTGTCGTAGCGCACCCCCATATAAAAGGCCTGAACCCAGGGGCGGACAATCATCCTGTTGCGGGCAGAGACCGTATTGCGGTACGAGCCAAAGAAGTATATGCGGTAGGGGCGTTCCTTCACCGGCTTGTATTCCATGAAACTCTGCTCAAAGTGCGACGGATAGAACATCGGGCATACAACGTCCACGTAGTTGCAGAAAAGCTCCACGTCCTGCCCAGTCCTGGTGCCTGACCTGTACCAGCCGTTTGCCCCGTAAATGTCTATGCCTATCGGAGCCTGTATGTTCTGCCTGGCGTAGCGCAGGAAAGAAAGCAGGGCGCTCTCCTTGTCCATGCCCTCGTCTTTCCAACGGAATGAGATGTTGCCCATGTTCTTGCCGTCAGTCGGGAAGCGGATATAGTCAAACTGAATCTCGTCAAATCCACGCGCGACCAGCTCGCGGGCAATCTCTATGTTGTACTGCCAGACTTCCTCGCTATACGGGTCAACCCAGTTCTCATCATAGTAGACGACCTTCTTTGGAAGGGGCTGCCCCTCGCTGTCCAGCATGACATTGCCGTCCTCGTCCAGCACATCCTCTTCCCCGCGCACACCGACCCAGGGCTTCTTGTTGCGCCAATCCCAGGCCGCGTATTTGCCCCCGCCGTAAGAAGCCAAATTCTTGTCCTTAAAGACAACGATACGGGCTATGAGGTATATACCCTCATTCTTCATCTCGCTTACAAAGTTCTCCACGTCAATTTTGTACATCGTGACGGAGCCTTTCGCCTTGAGCAGCTCGCTCTCCGGCTGAAAGCGCAACAGCCCGTAGTCGTCCTTCATGTCCACGACGAGGGCGTTGAGGCCGTTGTTCTTTGCCAGCTTCTTGTACTTCTCTATACCCGCCGCGTTCCTGAGCTGGTATGCGGAAGCATACAGCGCCTTCCTGCCGTTGGCCACATCACCATAGGGGGTCTCAGGCTTGTCAGGGCGGAGCAGCCAAAGCTCGGACAGCTGCAGTGCCGTGCTGAATCCGCTGGCCTGCTGGGGTATGTAGGCGGCATTGGGTTTGACCGAAGACTTAAGCTGAGAAATCCAGTTCCTGCTGGCATCAGGCATCTGGGCAAGGCTGCCGGAATCCAGAGAAAGCGATGCCACGTCCCCGACAGTCGCGAACACAAGCTGTCCTCCCGACTGACACAAGCTGTCTATGGTGTCGGCGGCTTCCTTCCCCTTGTACACTGTGACAGCCCTCCGGCTCTCCCAGTCAAACCTGTATATGTTTGGAAAATACGAGTTGGCCAAATAGATGTCAGCATAAATCTTGCCGTCAGAGTCTTTCACAACTACCGGAAGTATATCGCTCAGCTCATCCGTCTGCGTCAGGCTGGGCATAATCGTGAAACCTGCGGAGACGTCTATCCATGCGGGCTTTGCGGCATCCGCACGGTAGTATGAGAAACCGTAGATTGAATGGGACATAAACACGACAAGCTCGCTGCCTGTCTCCTCGCCCGCCTTGTTGTAGGTCTTCATGTGGGCACAGGCCACCGCCTTTATGCCCGGAGTGTAGCGGCTTGTCGAACCGATGGAAGTCCAGCTTTCCGCCCCGTCGCGCGACAGGTACACAGAATCCTTTGTCGCCGTAACCAGTATGTTCTCGTCAAAAGGGTCAACGGCCAGATCCTTGAGAATCTGCACCTGCCTGTCAAGCTGCTTTTGCTCCCCGTCATAGGACTTCACCGTCAGGAATGGCAGCCCCTCGTTGCACTCCCTAAAGCCGGACAGGTCTGCCGACTTGACAACCCCCCTGTCACTGAGTATATACCAGAAGTTTGCCGTGCGGATAATCTGTGAAACCGAGCCTGCCGTCCAAATGGGCTGCCTTGTCCCGGCCGAAAGAAGCCTGTACAACCCGTCATCACAGCCGATGATAAGAGGCTCCGTCTCAGGGGATGATTTTACGTTGCTGGGAATCCCCAACGGAAGCCTGTAAAGCGGTTTAGTCTGGGAAAAAGCCTTAGGCGGCCTTATTCCGGTAGATATATATAGAAGAAAAATCGCAGAAAGAACGGCTTTGAAGGCATATTTTGACATAGATTTTCGCATATCTTGATAATCGGCAATTGAAAGCATACTGTTAACAAAACAGTTGAACCTACCGAGAATTACGTTCCAGCCCGTAGTTTTGCAAGGCTTAAGCCTGCGGAAACGCCGGTTTCCGTGGTATGCCCAGGCTTTTCTTGACTGTTCAAGATTCCTGGGATAATATGGAACAAGGAGGAGCCTGCATGTACGAGGACAAGAAACTGTATGTCAAGCAACTGAATGAGCATCTGTATCTGCTGAGTCCTTGCGGACAAGCACTACCAGCAGGCACATCGGCAGGTTAATCCAGATAGAGATAACAGGCAAACTTCTCCAGAAAAAAATCAGCGGATGTAGTAATGGTCAACAATAAGACAGGAGTAAAGCAGCTACTCCTTCGTATTGCAAAAAATACAAGCAAGACAACTGTCAGCGCAAGAAGAACAAGTATAACGAGAGGTGCTTTTAAGATAAATGCCCCATAAGAAAATAGGCTCACCCAAATAAGTGTTCTCTTAGTGTTATGGGCATCTCTAAAAACTCGCCTCTGGCGGTTTTTAGATTTCGAGCTTCCTTTATGGAATTCCATTTTATCTACGTAAACCTTCAATATTCCTTCGTAATCTTCTCGATGCCGTAATCCTGCATGAAAGCCTTGAGTTCTGCATCGCTTCTGATAAGGGCTACATCCTCGAACACCCCGGTGCGGATGTCCTTGAAGCCCGCCACCTGCTCGCCTGTGCAGATGCTGCACCGTAGCACCGGAACCTTGTTCTCCCTGTCATAGGCCTTTGCCTGCCGTTTGTGTTTCCCGAACATAAGGACAGTATATGCGGACTCCCCAAAAAGGACAAGCCCTGTTTTACAGATGCTCTGTTCGAGTATCGTCAATCATCGGCAATTATGCTGCCTCTGATTTTATTATCCATGAATTTGCCTTTTGCACCAAACCTTCACATTTTCCATGTCTGCGATGGCTGCTTTTACATTGTTTTCACTTATCTCAAATTCCTGCGGATATCGGATTTTCACTCCATACTGAGTAAGTTTTGCACAGGAAACAAGGACACTCTGCGGAACTTCAAGATTTTCTGAGATAGTCGTTGCAAGATTCCCCAAGTCGTGAGTTCTTTCAATTTCTTTTCCAAGATGCTCTGTAAGGGCTTTCAAATATTTTTCTGCACACTGCTGACAGTGATAACAGATAATTTCCATCGGTTTTGGATAAAGGGTTTTGTCGAGATGATTCGCAGTTACATAGTCCATTTCTGCAAAGCGTTCCCATTCCAGAACTTCTTTTGAGACTTCGGGCTTTGAAGGTTCTTTGCCTTCGGTATATTCATCGCTCATACAAAAGCACTCCCTCTTTTGCAATGATTTTCTCTATTGAGTTGACGTTCTTTCTTCGCTCAAAAAGCGATTTGTTCCCGACCACAATATCTACAGACTTTCTCTTCATTCCGATGAGCGAGCAATAGGCGATATTTGTCTGCTCGATGTTATCATAGTTTTCATCAGGGACGACAATATAAAAATCATAGTCGCTTTTTGCGTTATAGTCGCCTCGAGCATAAGAGCCAAAAAGGTAAATCCGCAATGGATTGAGAGATTCTTTGAATTTTTCCGCAATTGCGGCAATTTCTCTGTTTACCATGATTCTATTATAGCATTAAAAGCAGAATTTTGGAATTGAAAGTTGATTTTTTTTGTAAAATGTAAAAAGTGTAAATTCCCACTGCTACTGCGAGATTGACGACATGCGGATAACGGTCAACACCCATAGCTACACGATTATCACCGCGCACAGGATGTAGGGCAGCATGTTCATCAGATGTCACAAAAAAAGCCGTCCACATGGGCGGCTTGTAAGAAATCTAGATGGGCGGCGTATCCATCATATCAGGTTCCCTTACGGGAGTGCAGGGTGCCTTTCCTGCTTCTCAAATTTCATCTTGATTATACCATAAAGGGAAAATTACTCAATCCCCATTTTCTGCAATCTTCCAGATTTGCGGTAGGATTGCCAGCTTGACAACGGCAGAGTTTTGCATAAAACTAAAAGCAAAAGGCGAATAACGCAGTAAGGGACGGTTCATATTCATGGAAGACAAGCAAATTCTTTTGGACAACATCGGCAAACTGCATACGACGGAAATGGGGCAGGACAGGATAAGGCGGAACCTGGGGCTTGGGGCAGTGGATGCCGTCTCCTTCTGCAAGGACAGGATACTGGACGGCAGATGCAAGATTTACCGGCAGGGAAAGAACTGCTACTGCGAGATTGACGACATGCGGATAACGGTCAACACCCATAGCTACACGATTATCACCGCGCACAAGGAGAACAAAAACAGATGACAGTGCTCGCTGTTGACATACAGAAGGGAATCACGGACGAAAGGCTGCATGAGTTTGACAGCTTCATACGGAACGTGGCAGCCATAATGGATTGTGCACGGCAAAACGGGGTGGAAGTAATCCACTTCCAGCACGATGACGGCCCCGGCTCTGGATTTTCGGCAGGGGACGCGGACTTTGAGATTGCGACACAGGCAAAAGCACTGCCGGGCGAGAAAGTCTTTACAAAGACGATGAACAGCTGCTTTGGCAACAGGGACTTTGCCCGCTATCTGGAGGAGAAAGGCGAGAACAGCCTGATGATCATTGGACTTCAGACAAACTTCTGCATCGATGCCACCGTGAAGTCCGCCTTTGAGCGGGGGTATAGGGTGATTGTTCCGCAGGGGGCGAATTCCACATTTGACAATGACTACATGGACAAAAAGACCACATACAGCTATTACAACGAGATGATGTGGCCGGGGCGGTTCGCGGACTGCATCACGACTGAGCAGGCACTGTCGCTTCTGAATGCAGCACAGGCAAAGATACATGCGAATGTCACAAGCCTTCGTCTCAGGCCTTTTATCCTTTCACGCGACTTTGACGAAATAAGGAACTGGATTACGGACGAGCGCACACACGCCCTGTGGAGTGCAAACAGAATCAAATACCCCCTGGACAAATCAAGCTTTGCGGATGCAATGGCGGAACTGGCCGAGCAATGCGGGGACAGTCCCTTTGTCGCAACGGACGAAAACGACAAGCCGGCAGGGTTCTTCTGCTACTCGCTCAATCACGAGAGCGGTGAGGGTATGCTCAAATTCATCATGGTGAACCCCACCCTTCGCGGGCAGGGACTCGGAAAGAAGATGCTGCGTCTTGCGCTCAAGTATGCCTTTGAAATCTCAGGAGCAAAAGCCGTGCATCTGAACGTGTTCTCCCAGAATGTCAACGCAAAACGCTGCTACGAAGGAGCTGGCTTCGCGGAAAGGAACACAAGCCCCGGCGCATTCCGCTACAAGGATGAATCATGGGACCGCTGCAACATGATTGTACACAAGGCTTATTAACCCCCGCTCTGTACCACATCTCCTATTCCTTCATCAGCTGAACAGCTCCAGCTGAGCCGGGCCGCGCTCAGGGAATTCGCTCATCCACTTGAACACCCTGTCATTGCCAAGCATGATGCCGTGCTCGCGGCAAGAGCGGGCCATCCGTTCCATCAGCAGCTGACCTCGCGGGCTTGACACTTCGTAGCGGCAGCCAAACTCACTGACGTAACGCTGCCGCAGTCCCGGAAAGTGCCTGTCAAGGGCGGCATAGAAATACTCGCGGTTTCCTTCCCTCAGCGTCAGCCCGATTCCAAAGCAGATTACCGCCTTCACGCCGGAGCGGACGCAGCAGTCCATAAGCCCATCGATGTTCTCCTCGGTGTCATTGATGAAAGGCAGGAAGGGGCTGAGCCATACCACGGTCGGGATTCCCGCATCCCGGCAGGCGCACAGAACCTCGTAGCGGCGGCTCGTGACACATACCCCCGGCTCGACTATGCGGCACAGGCCGTCGTCAGCGGTGGTGAGCGTCATCTGCACGACCGCCTTTGCCCTGCGGTTTATCCGTGCAAGCAAATCCAAATCGCGCAGCAGCAGGTCGGACTTGGTGTGAGGTGCCACGCCGAAACCGTGGCGGTCAATGACTTCCAGGCAGCGGCACATCAGGCACAGATTCTTTTCGGCGGGAATGTAGGGGTCGCACATGGAGCCTGTCCCAATCATGCAGCGGCGGCGTTTCCTCCGCAAAGCCTCCTCCAGAAGCTCCGGCGCGTTCTGCTTTACCTCCACGTCCTCGAACTCGTGCGTGAACTTATAGCACTTGCTCCGCGAGTCGCAGTAGATGCATCCGTGCGTGCATCCCCGGTAGATGTTCATGCTGCGAGGGGTAAGAATCGTCTTCGCGTCCACAAAGTGCATGGCCATACAGTAGCACGGACAGGCAGGCTTGGCAAGCAACAATCTGTTGCCCATTCCAGTCCTTTTATGGTAAAGTTTGCATATAGGGAATCGCAATGGCTGAAATACAATGGATAAAATGCGGAACAGACAACTGCTATATCGTATCAAACGAAGAGAACGCAATCCTTGTGGACACAGGGAGCGCGGCGGGGTATGACAAGGTGCTCGCGGAATGTTCCAAGCACAAGATGCGGCTCATAGTGCTGACGCATCCGCACTTTGACCATGCGGAGAACGCGGCAACCCTTTCTGAGAAGTTTGGCATCCCAGTGGCGATGAATGTGGACGACATGGAGCTGTTTGACAACTACAACACGCAGCCTCTTAAGTCTTACGGGCTTGTCGGTAAAATCGTGCTTGGCCTTTCGCTCAAGCCCCTGAAGAACACCAAAATCCGTAAACCGCAGAATCTCGTATTCGTGAAGGACGGTGACAGCCTCGCCGAATACGGTATCGACGCGACGATACTGGGCCTGCCCGGTCACACAAAAGGCTCAATTGGCGTTGACGTGGAAGGCCGAGACCTGCTCGTGGGCGACGCGCTCGACAACTGGATTAAGCCCGCCACCGGACACCTGTACAGCGACCTTACAGCGATACAAGAAAGCGCGGACAGAATCAAATCCCTGGGCAACAGGACAATCTACTACGGACACGGCAAACCTACGAACATCTAGGGAAACACTTTAATCAGCGCCTCCCCAGGGCAACAGGCTGTTTCTTTCTTTTTATGTAGGCCTGTGCTACAATTAGGGCATACAAGAAACCACAGGAGGCAGTTGCAAAAGTCCACGGCAATTGTGTTGCCCTCGGCAAGGTGCTGCAATCACCAACCCCGATGCAGGGCGTTTGCCCTTTGGTCAGGTATCAGACCCCCGGCACTAATCAACACCTTGCCTAGGCTTTTAAAACTGCCTCACAGGAGAAAACTTATGGAAGTGAAAGAAATCTTGAAGAACTTGAGGGAAAAGAACGGCCTCACGCAGGATCAGATGGCGCAGCGGGTGAACGTGACCCGGCAGGCCGTAAGCCGCTGGGAGACAGGCGAGACCCAGCCCAACCCGGAGCTGCTCAAGGTGCTGTCGCGGGAATTCAACATCTCCATTAACACCCTGCTAGGCTCCCCGCGCACGCTCTTCTGCCAGTGCTGCGGAATGCCTCTCACCGAGGACGGGATGATAAGCCGGGAACCGGACGGAAACTTCAACGAGGACTACTGCACCTGGTGCTATACCGGCGGCAGCTTCGTGTACAAGAGCAAGGACTCCCTGCTGGACTTCCTGGTAAAGGAGATGCCCAACCCGGAGAACAAGCCCGCCGACGAGAGGAGGGCGACATTTGACACCCAGCTGTCACAGCTCCAGCACTGGCGCAAGCAATAGCCCAGGAGCAAGGGGCAATCCTCCTCTCTTGCGGCGGTTTTTCTGAGGTGACTCGGCAATCTCTAAAAACGGGACTTGCGGCGATTTTTAGAAATGCCCTTATCTTATTCTCCCCCATCATTCCCTACCGTAAATTCTAGCCAACATTTTTATTGTTGACTAGAACTAATCATCATGCTATACTGGAACCATAACAGAAAGGCAGTTTCAAAGGCCCATGCCGGCACCCGGCCATAGTATGCCGCCGTGCCCCTGAAACAGCCATACAGGAGGTTCCAATGTGCACAACATCGATTTATGAGGCCCGCAACAATTTCTCCGCCCTGGTCAAGTCGGCGGAGGAAGGTGAGGTCGTGGCCCTCACCCGCTACGACAAGCCCGTTGCTGTCCTAATCAGCTATGAAGACTACGAAAGCATAGAGGACAAACAACCCTCACTGCTGGACAAGCTCGCAGAGTTAAAAAAGGAATATGCGGACGTCGTTGATGATATCGGTTTTGATGTCACACCGTCACGGGAATGCCCGGATCCAAACAAGAATCCATGGGACTAACACAATACAGGAGGAAAAAGAATATGAAGAAAACCTATCTGCTGGACACAAACATTGTCTCAGAGTTCTCAAAGCAACACCCAAACAAAAGGGTCATTGAGCTTTACAAATCCAGAAAAGACCAATGCGCCATGTCTGCGGTAACATGGCAGGAGCTTGTCCGTGGTATAGAACGCCTTCCGGAAGGAAAAAGAAAGCGTTACCTTGCAGAATGTCTTTCCGAGTATGAGGCAAGCCTGGAGGTCATACCTTACGACAAGTTCTCCGCGAGGATTTGCGGCGAGATGCAGGCGGCCTCAGAGGGTGATGGAAAAACCCTCCCCTTCTATGACTCACAGATTGCGGCCACGGCCATAGCCAACGGAATGGTGCTTGTCACCCACAACATTGGGGACTTTGAGCCTATGAAAGAAAAGTCCTTCCTTCGCGTGGAGGACTGGATGCAGTCGGCCTAGCACCGCCCTTCTATGCAGCTTTTCATTCTGGGACTTCTCATGGAAAGTGGATGGAATCAGCGTTTCCCCAGGGCGGACAGTATTGACGAACAAATGAGAAAGGGGCGGCATCCGGTATATGGATACCACCCCCCGCTTTTTTAGAAGCCTGCCCAGCTTCTAGAGATGCCCTAGAGCTGTTCGGAAACCAACCGG
>JAFTEK010000135.1 GCA_017453705.1 Treponema sp. | reverse complement strand
CTGAAACGGAGCGAGGTTCAGACATTCAAGCGGATGGCGAACGAGGCCAACAGCTTCCGCCTCTGCATCTTTGCTCCGGCACTGACGCTGTACATGCTCACGGAGCTTGTCTCGGACACGAGGAAGCTCCTCTCGCCGGAGAAGGCACAGTGCATCTTCCGGGGATTCGGCCTTGAGCTGAATGCATACGCAATATTCGTCCTGCTGGACGCGCTGATTGTCTTTTCCTCCGCCCTGATGTTCATTGTGAACCTCATCTACAGGGCGAGAACGAAAAGGAATGAAAACCTGTTCCTGTATCTGGTCAGGGGCTACGGGAACCTCCTCCTCACGGTGAGCTTCCTTGCTGTTGCCCTGACCGCATACATGTTCGGGCCGGTGGACTTCACGTTCTTCTATCTCATAGCCCTCATAACGTCGGCGGTGTTCTACCTGGATTGCGTGATTACCATACCGGTCACGCTGGGATACTTCATCGCCCTGAACGTCATGGCCCGGTTCTGCGGCTGGAATATAAGCTATGACCCATACATGCCTTACGGCATCTTTTTTATCCTGACGGTCTGCCTCATCTCTCTCTTCCGTGCATACTACCTGCTTGTCACGCTCCGTCGCGAGGCGGAGATAAAGCGGCTTAAGGAGGAGGCCGATCGGCAGAACAGACTCAAGTCAACCTTCCTTGCCAACATGAGCCACGAGATACGCACCCCGATGAACGCCATCATCGGGATGAGCGAGCTGGCGATGGACTTTTCCCTTGCACCGTCCGAGAAGAACACGATACGGCAGATTAACACTGCGGGGGTATCACTCCTGGGCATAATAAATGACATACTGGACTTCTCCAAGATAGAATCTGGCAAGATGGAAATTGTTCCGGCGGACTACGACCTTCTCAGTATGATTCTGGATGTAGTCAACGTGAGCCGTGTCAGGCTGCAGGGCAAGGACGTGGACATGAGGTTCGAGCTGGATCCGACCCTGCCTGCCCTGGTACATGGGGATGACAACAGGATACGGCAGGTGCTGGTGAACCTTGCTGGCAACGCAGCCAAGTTCACGGAAAGCGGCTTCGTCACAATCCGCGTGGAACGGAAAGCCGACCGGGACGGTGGCGGTGAATGTGATGCAATCCGTTTTTCCGTGGCTGACAGCGGAATAGGCATACGGAAGGAGGACTTGGAGAGGATTTTTGCAGCCTTCCAGCAGGTGGACATGAGGATGAACCGCAGCAAGGGCGGTACGGGGCTGGGGCTTTCCATATCCCGCAACCTGGTTCATCTGATGGGAGGGGTGCTGGAGGTGGACTCCGAGCCGGGCAAGGGTTCCACCTTCTCATTCTGCATACGGCAGCCTGCCGTGTCGAGTCAGACCGTGGCGGAAAAGTATCCGCCGCTTTTCGTTCTGATGAAGCCTCTTGGAAGTCAATGTCCTGGGCCATTGGTCGCTTCGTCCGTGGCCGTGCTCGACAGGCCGGAGATTTCCGCCCTCTTTGCAGGAACGAAGAAGAAGCGGAGCTTCAAGGCTCCTAAAGCCAGGATACTCGTGGTGGACGACAACGAGCTGAACCTGCAGGTGGCAGAGGGGCTTCTGGGCAAGCTGGGCGTGGCACCGGAGCTTGCATCGGGCGGTGTCGAGTCGCTTGCCCTCCTTGACGGCGGAAGAAAGTACGACATCATTTTCATGGATCACCAGATGCCGGTCATGGACGGTGTGGAAGCCCTGAAAAAAATCCGCAGGCGGGAAGCGGAAGGCTCTTGTTTCCGGGCGGACGGGGCGGAAGGACGGGCGACCGTAATCGCACTCAGCGCAAACGCGGCCAACGGGGCGGAGCAGATGTTTCTAGACGCCGGCTTTGACGGCTTTGTCTCCAAGCCCGTGCAGGAAAAGGACTTTGCCCGCGCCCTACGGCAGTGGCTGAATTCCTCATTGCTGGAAGAAGTCTCCGAAGATGCCTCATGCAATGGAAATGTACCGGGGCAGGGGAACCCTGCATCGGATGAAGGGGCTCACGTGGATTCATCCATAATAAGAACCTTCGTAAGGATGATAGACCCCTCCGCACAGGAGATACAGGACTACCTGCAGTCAGGCGACATAAAGAACTATACAATAAAGGTGCATGCGCTCAAAAGCTCGGCACGGATTGTGGGGGCGACAGAGCTGTCCGTGTTGGCTCAGGAACTTGAGGCTCTGGGAAACAGCGCGGACAGGGAGGCCGCCTTGCCCCAGATACGGGAAAAGACCCCGGCTCTACTGGAGCTGTACCGGTCATACAAGGAGAAATTTGCTTCCTTCATGGAAGACGACTTACGAGGCGGAGCGGGAGCAGATGGAGGAGGAGCGCAGAGTCCTGGCGGGAAGAAGGAGCTTTCGGAAGAAGCGTTTTCCGCTATTGCGGATGCGATCAGGGATGCCTGCCTGCACAGCGACCTCAACGCGCTGGACGAGCAGCTGGCAAGGTTCAGGGACTACAGGCTGTCCGAGGGGCTTGCCGCCTTGGTGCGGGAACTGGAGGAGGCCGCCGAGATGGTTGACTTTGATGCCGTCCTTGGGCATTTGAATCATGGCAGTCTTTCCATAATGGAGCCATAATCAAATGCAACTTAGCACCCAAAAACAGCACAAGCGCAATTACACAAGAAAAAACGCCGCGATAGCACCGAACGGAAGCTTCTTAAAATCATTTCTGTCCATAGCAGTCCAGATTAT
>JAFTEK010000134.1 GCA_017453705.1 Treponema sp. | reverse complement strand
TGTCCGGGATTGCAAGTTTGGCAAAAGACCAGGAATTCAAGGCTCTGCTGGAGACTCGGCCTGACGAAGATGCCCTGCTGGACGGAATTCGCAGGCGGATGGCGTGACAACAGACCGTATGCTGCGGCGTAAACCAACCCTCCAGGAACTGTGCCTTGCGGCCTTTTCCCTGATGCTGGTTATACTGACAGTCCTTCCTTTTTTCATTCTTTGCCGATACAACCAGCCCGGTGACAATGACAACTGGCTGGTTTTCAGGGCGTTCCTGGACAAAGACCGCTTCAGGCTCACTTTCGCGGACTTTTTTAGCTTCAGGGGGACTGTTAACTTCGCAAATCTCTTTTTCTCACCCCTTTACAACCATCCTGAGGGGATGACCAGGGAGCTTTTTTGCAAGTTCATCAGTATATACCACTTTTCAGCCGCCTTTTATGTCGGTACTCTCTGGCTTTCCCTTTCAGTCCTTTTTATCTGTGTAAATAAGGCCGCCCTGCGCTTTACAGGATGCAAGGCACTGTTTTTTTATTCCCTTTTCATATACCTTGCTTTCAACTCCATCCACTATCCGACCATGGCCTTCTATGACCTTGTAAGCAGCTCCGGATACAACGCAAGCCTTTCCTACCTGCTTCTCTTCATGGCTTTTTCATTGTTGGAATATGGCAGCAGGGGCAGGAAGAAACTGATATACGGCTTTGCAAGCCTTTTCTTTGCAATCTTTTGCATTTTTTCCATGGAATACAATCCATTCATCTGCGGCTGTATTTCCTTTGCATTCCTGCTTCACTCACTGGTAAAAAGAAAGAAGATACATATCATCCACCTCCTGCTCCTTGTCCTGACCTTGCTGGTATTTGCAAGGAATTTCCTTATGGTCAAGTCCTTTGTCACTCCCGACGAAGACGGCTACGTAGGCAAGTACACGGGAGGGACTGACTCCGGGCTTACGCTGGCGGTCTCCCTCGGCATGATGTGCGAAAGCCTGAAGGAAAACTTTTTCCGCTTTTTCCACCAGCTTATAAGCCAGAGACGATATATGCCCGCAACTGCAGTTCTTTCCATAGGGGCTGCCTTAGCCTTGCACAGGCAGGGGAAAAAACTGCCTGTCCTTGCGGTGCTTCCTTTTTTCCTGATTATACTGGGGAATGCGGCTGTATTTAGCTTTGCCACCCCGGACGTTTTTGTCATGCCCAGGTACGCATGGACTCTCTTTGTCATGATTTTCCTTTTTATAATCTGCCTTCTGACAAGCCTTGCAAGCCTTGCCTTGCATCTCTTTGACAGGGCTATGGAAAAAGATGGCAGCGGTGATTTTGCTTCTGTAAGAAACGGTTTCGTTGCTGCCAGGAGCATATTCTTTAGGATGACCTCTGACAGGAAGCTTCTTTTGCTGATCACGGCATTTTGCTCCATGTTAGCCGTGCATTTTGCCCTTAAGGACTCCAAGTCATCCGTCGCCACAGCCTGGAAGGACATCCTCAAAGGTGAAGCCGCCACGTTTGACAGGGAGCTCACTGACCGCTATGAGACAATTTTTTCCGCTGAAAAGGGTGAGAAGATTTATCTTGTTCCCATCTACCACAGACCTGCGAGCCTGTATGTCCGGGACTCAATGGAATTTGAGCTGGACAGGAGATGCTACAGGCACTTCTTTGGCAGGGATGAGATTTACTTCAAGGTCGGCGACTTGATTTTGTATTAAGGCTCTTGTGGGGGAGCCACAAGCCGCCCCTTGAAGAGAACCTTGGGATAGACCTTCAGCCCCAGCGACTTTTCAAATGATGACAGCCGCTTCATCTCCCATTCATCCCCTATGACACAGTTGAATCCCCTCCGCCCGGCACGGCCTGTGCGACCCGACCTATGGATGAAGAAATCCTTTTTCTCCGGCAAATCCATCTGAACCACATGGGTTACGTCCGCTATGTCAAGCCCCCTCGCCGCAAGGTCAGTTGTCACCAGTATCTTGGATTTGCCCCCCTTGAATTTATCCCACGCGCTTTTACGGCTCTTCTTGTCAGTCTTGGAGCCAAGTCCGTCGCAATCTATGTGCTTGTAGCGGAGCTTGGAGACTAT
>JAFTEK010000133.1 GCA_017453705.1 Treponema sp. | reverse complement strand
CTCGGTGAATGCGCTGGCCGCCTATATCTCATCTCAAAGGCAGGAGGGAAAGTAAAATGACAAAAGACGAACTTTATACTAAGGTGACAGACATACTTGTTCAGGAATTTGAGGTACCGTCTGACAAGATTTCTCCCCAGACCCTGCTTGTGGACGAGTTGGATTTGGATTCCATAGATTTCGTGGATATGGTGAGCAAGGCCAGGGACTTTATACCCGGCAAGATAAACCCAGAATCCTTCAAGACCGTAAGGACAGTTCAGGATGTCGTAGATGCCCTCTTCCCCTATACTCAGGCCCAGTGAATCCGGGCGGAATGTATTCCTCATAGCCCTTGCGCTTGTTTATCCAGTCCTCATCTTTGTCCTGCTGGTGCTTTTGCACCTGCCAGTTCGCATCATATCCCTGTGTGTCATCCTTCTGGCAGCCGCCCTGTTCATAGCTTCTGGAAAAGGTAAGGGCAAAATTGACTGGAAGCCTATTGTTTCAAGCTCCCTGCTGCTTGCTTTAGGGCTGACTTGTTTCCTTACAAACAGGACATTATTTCTCAAGCTGTACCCTGTCGCAGTAAGTGTCACGATGCTGTCGGTATTTGCCCTCAGCCTGTTTTTTCCTCCAACGGTGATATTTCGTTTTGCCTGTCTCGCGGACAAGTCCATAAAAGGCTCACTGGCAGAAAAACAGATAGAATCCTACTGCCGCAAGGTATGCATCGTATGGTGCATATTTTTCATCTGCAACGGCTCCGTCGCATCTTACACGGCTTTCTTTTGCAGTGACAGGGTATGGTCTGTCTATAACGGCGGTGTTTCCTATGTCCTTATGGGGCTTTTGTTTTCCATAGAATATATGGTTCGAAGGCATGTGGACAAAAAGATGCCAAAGGCACACTACATCTCGACGTTCACGGCTGATTCACGTCCTGACAGCCATGTGCTCTGCTACGAGGGTAAATGGTCAGACGGGGTATACAAGAGCTGGAGGGACTTTTTGTCCGACACAGCAAAGATGAGGACAGCGATAGGACAGAAGGATGCAGCATCCTATCTCCTGCACTGCGAGGATTACTGGTACTTCCTTGTCACATTCATAGCCCTGCTACAGTGCAAGAAAACCGTAATCCTTACGCAGAACATCTCAGCGTCGTTTATTGCAGAAATAAAGGAGCCGGGCATGGAATTCCTTACCGACCAGGATTCTGTTCCTCAGTCTGCAAGCCCCATCTTTATACCCGGCCTTCTTTCCAGTATGCAGGAAGCCTCCGAGCAAGAGATACGGACTGTACCCAGCATAGAGGCTGATGAGACTGATATCCTGCTGTATACATCGGGAAGCACCGGCAGGGCAAAGGCCGTCCGCCAGCGTATGACGGAATTTGAGCAGGACAACGCCTTTGTCATATCCAAGTGGGGGCAGGAGTTCCTGTCCAGAAAGCTTGTCACGACAGTGAGCCAGCACCACATCTACGGATTTCTCTTCGGTATAAGCCTGCCTTTCGCGCTGGGAGTTCCATTCCGGCGTAAGAGGATTGAGTATCCTGAGGAGTTTGAGTCCTTGGACGATGAAAGCTACATGATTATCGCCACCCCTGCATTCCTAAAACGCACGGTGGAGCTGGAAGAAAACCTTCCCCTCAAGAGCTGCTTTATCTTTACAAGCGGCGGTGTCCTAACAAAGGAACTTGCAGAAAGGACAAACTCTGTGTTCGGCTTCTGGCCTGTGGAGGTGTACGGCTCCACGGAAACGAGCGGGATTGCCTGGAGGCAATCCAAGGACGGACTTGAGTGGACTCCTTTTGACAATGCCAGGATATGGAAGAACGAAGAAGGCTGCCTTGTCATCGTCTCCCCCTACATCAAGGATCCGGAGGGTTTTGCGACCGGTGATTTAGTGGATATTCTTGACGACGGGCGGTTTATCCTCAATGGAAGGGCAGATTCCATCGTCAAGGTAGAAGAGAAGAGAGTCAGCCTGACCGAGATAGAGAACAGGCTGCTGCAAACCGGCCTTGTGGAGGACGTGAAGGTTATCATGCTTGAGGACAGGCGGCAATACCTTGCCGCAGCCCTTGTGCTAAATGCCGAAGGACGCGAGCGTTTTGCCAGCTGGAAAAAGCTCGACATGAACCATTTCTTTCACGATTACCTGATGGGCTATTTTGAGAATGTCGTAATCCCCAAGAAGTGGCGTTTCGAGGACAAGCTTCCTGTGGATGTGCAGGGTAAAAAGCACAAAGAGGACATAAAGGCCCTGTTTACCAAGTCCGAGGCAACACCAGAAACAACATCCGAGGCAACGCCCGGAGGCACAGATGAATGACCACGGAATACGCAATGAGAGGGTTATTTCATGCGACGGGGACAATGTTGACCTTGAGATAGATATTCCTGCTGATTGCGATTTCTTTGACGGACACTTTCCCCAGTTCAAGCTCCTGCCTGCGGTAGGCCAGTTTGAGATTATCTCCCGCTTTGCGATGAAATACTTTAATCTGGAAGCTTTTATTCCGCGTATCAGGAGAATGAAGTTTTCTTCCCCCATACTGCCCGGCTCTTCGGTGTTTCTTTCCATGCAGCTTAACAGGGACAGCAAGTCCGTGGGCTTTAACCTTATGGATGCAAAAGACCATGGGCAAGTACATGCGTCAGGTTCGTTTTCTGTCATTCCCATGCAGCAGTCCCAGGGAGAGGGGATGTGAAAGCAGCTTTTGCGATACCTGTATACAGGCATGGAAGACCGCTTGCAAATGTGGTCAGGGGTCTTATTCCCTATGCCATTCCCATAATAGTCGTGGACGATGGAAACGAGGGTGAAGAGAGGGATCTCGTCCAGTCAGTGGCATCACTGTCAGCCCTTGTGAAAGTCATAAGACTGAAAAAGAACATGGGGAAAGGTGCCGCCGTGAATGTCGCCGCAAGGACTGCATGTGAAATGGG
>JAFTEK010000132.1 GCA_017453705.1 Treponema sp. | reverse complement strand
TTTGACTTTAAAAAGCCTCTTTTCCCGCAAAACCTGAAGGAGGCTCTCTTCTGGATCCGCATCAAATATTTCAGTCTCACCGTTGAGCTTCAGTGGAATCTGCATCTTTATTCTCCTCAGCATTTACAGGCTCTTCAGCAGCAGGAGTGACAATCTCTGTAGCTGCGTTTCTTGATTTTAATTCCTTTATATGCCGATACACATCATCATATTTGAGAGGCAGGCAGTCCAGCTGTGTTCCTAATGCCTGGGAAACAGCCTGCAGGTATGCTGACGGAATAACCTGATACACAAGCTCTCCTATCTGCTCCGGATTTCCTGTGTCATTCATAAAAGAAATTTTTATGTCGTCACATTCCGTCTTTCTTCCATCCATAAGTGTGCTGAGAACCTTTTGTATTCCAAGCCTGATTGTCGCTTCCGCTGCCTGCGAATTCAAAATCTGGCCACCGCTTATGTTTATGTGGATCATGCGTATCCGGTCAGAAAATGTATGACAATCAAGCTCAACCTCAACAGTTGCCGCCGCAAAAGAACATGAGTGAAAGGGTTCTCCCCGGAATGCATCCATATCCCAGGACTTCTTCTGCATACTTCCAAGCCTGTGCCTTACGGAAATAGGAAGAGGCTCTTTGTCCTTCTTGCGTTTTATGCTTTCACAGCATTTTTTCAATAGCCCGGTCATTATCGAGATGTTTGCATAGGCATTTTCCGGCAGGAAGGGTTCACTGCCGCTCTCGAAATTTGAGTTTATCTTTATACGGGAGCTTTTTACATCCAAAATGCCGGCAGCTATTTTTGTCCATATTTCCTGTATGGAGCTAGACAATGGGGGGCTATGTATAACCAGGTCTCCGTCCGCTTCCAAGGTCAGCTCCAGCTCTTGATCCGACCCATATATTTTAGAGCCGTAGTAAAAAGAGCCTTCGTACCCCACAGCAAAACCTATTCCCCTGACAGGAGGCGCAAAAGGAGAAGGCTCAAACTGAGAGAAAAAGTCCTTTGACCTCATCAGACTTTCCCTGTTGTAGAAAATATATTTGTTCTTGAAGTCACTCGTCTCAAACAAGACATCTATGCTTTCTTCCGCCTTTGGAAGCATGAAGCTAAACGGCATTGCCTGAACCGCTTCTTCATCCTTTGCCCCTTCAAGCTCATTTATGCTGTTAAGGTTAAACTTACGTATTTCACTGGGGAATACAAGAGACTGATCAGGATTCTTATTAAGTTTGCGTACCAGCGCAGACATCGCGCTCTCCATTGCAAAAAAAGCCGCGGAGTCAACTAACTGCATATCTATTGAGAGAGGTGGTGTTTTGGAAGCTTTAGCCCTTACACGTATGCTCACGTTGTCGGCCTTGTAACAGGAGCTTGACGCTATTGCAATCCTGTCCACGATTTCTCCGATAAATACGTTCGTACTACCGGCATCGAGGGTCGCTTCAACTTTCATCGCCTTCAGCCTGCCGTCCTTGTCCGCGCCAAGCTCCGTATGGAAACAGATAGGCTTCATGCAATCTATGTAGTCCTCCTGCTCCTTCCTGCTGTAAATCAACTTGACAGGTGCATTGAGCCGGTAGGAAGCAACAGCGGCCTGACATGCTATTATTGAGTTATACCAGATACTGTTGGATGAACGCCCCCAGTCCTTTGTCCTAGTCACGTTTATCCTGTCCGCCGGAATGTTCAGGACTTCCGCCAAATCCCCCCTCAGGTTAGTTATCCATTGGGAGGGGGTGTATACGTTCAGAATTTCTCCAGAATACGAGCATAATGCCCCGCATGGTTCCCTGTAGTTTCTGGGGCAAATCGCATAAGTCCAGTCGTTCTGTACAAGAACATCTGCTTCCGCAAGCTCAGCGTCTATTCCTTTGCGGTTGCCGCTTTCCATTGTAAAGCAGCTCCCCCACTCCACGAGCCGCTCCATATCACCGCTGTCAAAAATTTCCTCGCCGCCTGTTTCCCCGCTGTTATTTTTGATGTAATTCTCAATCGGAATATCATCATAATTTATGCGAAGGCCTGCCATAGCCCTGTTAAGGCTTTTAATATCGGGGCCAACCATCAGTCCGATAGGTTCCCCAATGTAAGAAACGTTGCCATCACAGAAAACCTGGATTTTGCCTTCAGCACTGTCCATAAGATTTTTACCGGGGACATCACGAGCCGTAAAAAGCGTGCAGCCCTCTACAATTTCGTCCTGGCTGATTGAAGTAATCATGCCGCTGTCAACAGGACTCCGCACAGTGACTGCATATAGCATATTCTTTAGAGAAAGGTCGCTACAAAAGTCATTCCTAAATGTGACAACAGCAGCAGCCTTGTCTTTAGGCATTGTATTTCTCCCCGATGTGCTTTATCGTCTCTATTACAAAAGTTATGTCTCCTTCCGCCATGTCGGGGAAGAGGGGAATCGAGATGGTCTCGTTGTAGTGCTGCTCGGCGTTTGGGAAGTGCGCCGCGTCAAATCCCTCGTAGAGCCTGTTCCAGTAGCTGAAGTGAAAGATCGGTATGAAGTGGACGCTTATACCCACCCCGGCAGCCTGGAGCTCCTTGGCGAATGTGTTCCTGTCGCATGTAAGCTTGGTCAAATCCAGCCTCATCAAAAAGAGGTGCCATGAATTGCCCTCTCCGTCCGGCGGAAGCTTTACGAAGTCCAGCTTTCCCAGCTCCGCTATATATTTTTTTACATGCTCCTTGCGCTTGCGGTCAAACTCATCCGCCTTGGCAAGCTGCTCCCTGCCTATCGCCGCCAGTATGTCAGGCAGGTTGTACTTGTAGCCTGGAGCTATGATGTCGTATTCCCATGAAGCCTTGGGCGAGGTGTAGCGATCCCATGTCGTCCTGTCCATACCGTGCATACGCATGGTGGTCATGTGCCTGGCAAGCGACTCATCGCGGGTAACGACCATGCCGCCCTCGCCGGTCGTAATCGTCTTGGTCACATAAAAGGAGAATACCCCAGCGTCCCCTATCGCACCTGCATAGCCCAGATGAGTTTTGCTGGGAAATGAGTGGGCCGCGTCCTCTATTACCTTGACGCTGTATTTCCTTGCAAGCTGCATTATGGCTTCCATATTGCAGACGTTGCCCGCTATATGCACAGGTACGATGGCGACAACATTCTTACCCCTGGGGCTTTCAAGTATTTCCTCGATTTTAGCAGGGTCTATCGAGTAGCTGTCTTTTTCAATGTCCGCGAAGTATACGTCAGCCCCCAAGAGCCTGGCACATGCCGCCGTGGAGACGAATGTGTAGGGCGTGGTTATGACAGCCTTGCCGGGGCCGACCCCGCAGGCTTCCATCGCGAGAACCATGCCGCTCGTGTTGCTGTTGACGGCGAGGGCGTAGGGAGATTCCACCTTGGCAGCGAATTCCTTCTCGAACGCAAGGGCTTCCTTGCCCGTAGTAAGCCATCCGCTCCTTAGGACGCGGAGCGCGGCCTCCTCCTCTTCCTTTCCGATTGATGCCCTGAAGAAGGGCACTTTCAGAGCCGTTCCGTTCTGTGTGTCTGCCATTATAGAACCACCTTGACCGAATTTGACATATTTACAACCTTGCCGTCCTTCTCCTGAACCTTGTAGAACTCGTCCAGCGTGGGGACTGCGGTGCGGAGAATCTTGAGCAGCTCAGCCTTGTTCCTGTAGAGGGATTCCTTGCCGGGGGTGAACGTGCATATCGGAGCCAGGCTTCCCACCAGTTTGTCCAAGTCAAACGTCCTTGGCGGAATGTTAGTAAGCCTGAGTATCTTTTTATAGTCCGTGGGGCGGGGATTTTCTTCTTCCAGCCATAGCGGTTCCACCAGACGCTCGCCCGGCCTGGTGCCGATGAACTTTATTTCTATGTCCTTGTAGGGCTCGAAGCCTGAGAAGCGGATTATCTGCTCCGCAAGGTCCAGAATCTTTATAGGCTCCCCCATGTCCAGCAGGTATGACGTGCCGTTCTTCCCTACCCCCCCCGCCTGTAGAACCAGGGAACAGGCTTCCGGAATGGTCATGAAATACCGCTCCATGTCGCGGTCGGTGACGGTGACAGGGCCTCCGTTCTGAATCTGCTCCATGAAAATAGGCAGGATGGAGCCGCGTGAGCCAAGAACGTTGCCGAACCTGACGAACATGAAAGACTGGCCTTCCTGCACCTTGCCCGCAGCCTCGTTTACAAGCTTCTCGCAGAGCATCTTGCTCACGCCGTAGACGCTAACAGGATCCACCGCCTTGTCAGTGGAAATAAGGACGAACTTCCTTGTGCCAGCCTCAAGAGCCGCGTCCAGCAGGTTCTTGGTGCCCAGGACATTGTTCTCTATGGATGCGACAGGGTTCTCCTCCATCATGGGAACATGCTTGTATGCCGCGCAGTGGAAAATCACGTCAGCATGGGTCTGGCTTATGATGTAGCGGGTGTACTCCCTGTCCTTCATGTCGCCGATTATCGGCACTACCGAAGCCTTCTCGCCCACGCCCTCGTTCTGCAGGATGTGCAGCTCCCGGTATATGCTGACTATAGAATTTTCGCCGTGGCCAAAGAGGTAGAGCCTCTCGCAGCCGCCGGAAAGCAGCTGGCGCGACAGCTCAGATCCGATTGACCCGCCCGCTCCGGTGATGAGGACGCGCTTGCCTTTGAGGTAGGACAGGCTCTCGTGCAGGGGGATGATGATGGGAGTTCGCCCCAGTATGTCCAGAGGGTTTATGTCACGCGCCTGTATCAGGTGCGCCTTGCCGTCTATGACCTGGCTTATCGAAGGCAGGATTTTTATGCGGAAGAAGCCTCCGGCCTTGAGCGAGTTGTAGATTGTGCGGATTCTGTCGCTGCTCGCGCTTGGTATGGCAATGATTGCCTTGTCTATCGCCGTGACCCTGAGCAGGGGAGCCACCTCGTCAATCGGCCCCAGCACGGGGATGCCGTCTATCTTTGTACCGATAAGCTTTTTGTCGTCGTCCAGGAAGGCCGCGACATGGCCGAAAATGCCCTTGCGGATAAGGTCTTTCGCAATCATCTGCCCGGCGAAGCCTGCCCCGATGATGTACAGGTGTGTCTCTACTTTGTCCATTCTATCCCACCAGATGCCATACTAGCACAGATTCCGCCCCATTTCAAGCTGTCAGCAAGGCTCGGCATCAATGCAAGGCCTCCGGGATGGGATACCCGCCTACAGCAGCACTTCCGGGTCTAGTTTAAGGAAGTCCTCCAGCCGTATGCAGCCGGAGCCTTCCGTTG
>JAFTEK010000131.1 GCA_017453705.1 Treponema sp. | reverse complement strand
CGGTAACAGCAGCCGGAAGACTCGTGATGAAATTGCCGAGCGGCACATTTATGTTGTATGCCGTATTCGTATATTCAGTACCTGGATCTCCCGTAACGGTCCATGTATAAGTCATTCCATCAGGATTGGTCGAATCACTGTAGGTCAAGCCGAGCATCATCGTTGTATACGATGCTGAAGGGACACTCAAAGAAGCACCGTTCGAGACGTTGGAGCCATTGCAGCCAATACTGATTTTTGAGACATCGGCGTTGACCGCAGGCCGCCTCTGTAGGCTGACATTTACCGGGTCACTCGTCACAGTCTTTCCGTCACAGTACGCGACGCAGTAAGCCTGCACAGAGGCAGCCAGTGTGAATATGCCGAGCGCACCAAGGTTCGAGCTCCAGGAAGGAGTAGGTGTCCTACCAGTCCTTGACGTGCCGCCGACAAACCACTCGTACTCCGTTCCAGCTGGCATGGCCGTGCTCGTGGAGAAAGTCAGACTCGTGGAGCCCATGTCGCTGTTGCTGACGACATAATAGCTGTTGGTCTCCCCCGGAACTGAGATGCCTGTACAAGTAGCCGTGACCACAGGCTTTGGTATAGCCCCAGTTCCTGTCAGGCTCACCGCTATCTGGCTGGAATCCCCCTGCACGGTCTGCGTCTTGCTGCCGGATGAGAGGACGGTTCCACCCGAATCCATGACTTCTATATCAACGGTGACAGTAGTTCCGCTGGCTATCCTGGGAATCTGGAAGCGGACATAGCCGTCAGCGTCCGCCTGTGCCACCATGGAATAGTTGACATTGCCACCGCTTATCTTTAGGACCACCTTGCCATCGGAAGGAAGTCCAATATCATTCGCAGCAAGGGCTATGGTTGTTGTCGTTGTCTGCGCATCACCGCCAGAGCTGCCTGTAGCACCCAAAAGTTCCAGCACGGCATCCTTACCGCCGGAAACCGATGCCGTCAGTATATCATCAGAGGAAATCCGGGCAGCCTGAGATGACGATGCAAAGCTTGACGAACCGGCATCATAGACCAAACCTGATGAGTCAGACGTTCCTCCTGTGCCTGTACATGACACAAGAAAGATTATAAGGAAGCTTATTGAGACTATTCCGGCCAGATTTTTCATACAGACTCTCCGCGCCGGGAATAAGGAATAAGGAATAAGGAATAAGGAATAAGGAATAAGGAATAAGGAATAAGGAATAAGGAAAGCCCATAACTATTTTATTATAACAACATCATTCAAGTATGTCCATTGCAGCAGACAACTTAAGAATTAAGGATTAAGCTGTCGTGCGATGGACGCACCGGGCATACAGGAGGCAGACAGAACGGAGTACACAGCCATGTTGCCAGGGGCATTGTTACCCGGCTGTCGTGAGTTTCCGCAAGGGAACTCCGGGTGGTTGGCACGAGACCGCTATGAGTTTCCGCAGAATTCCCTAAAGAGATATGTCAAAGCTGCCGAAAAGCCCCCTTGACCTTTTATGGGCAAAAGGGCATAATGACCGCACTATGGCAAGGGAACACAGGACAGACGAACGCTACGAAGACTTTGGCAGGGTAGAAGCCGAAGACTTGTGCAGTTTTCCGGGAATATTGGACGACATCAGCATGAAGGGCTGCAAGGTTCACTTTCCTGTTCCGGTCAGCCTTGACATGGAGAACCAGTACAAGCTAAACATAAGCCTTGCGCAGCAAAGCGCGGGTCCCCTCCGCTTGATATGCAACCCCCAGTGGAAAAAGATAAACGACAGCGAGACCGAGATAGGATTTCGTTTCATGCGGTCTCCTGACACCCCCAGGCTGGCCTCATACATCGGGGCTAAGCAGGGCGAGATGAAAGACGACAGCATATACAGCATGATTATTGGCAACAAGGCCGTGTTCGTGGGCTGAGCCATAACAAACACACAATGTCATATACAATCCAAGAACTTGGCGGAGCGGCTTTCCTTTCCTTCCCAGAGGCAGGCGGAATGTTGGAAAGCGAATTCTCAGAAAGATTTGGATTGTCAATTCCCTCTTTAATACGCTCTGGTCTTGCCAAATATTACGGTGACTTGCTCCTCATACAACAAGAGGTTATCCAACAAGAAGGAGGGACTTCACGGCTTTCCACAGGGCTTTGCCAGCCATACTGGTGCCGTGACCGCATGGACAAGCCCCTGCTGATTAAATTTGACTCGGTGAAAGATGCATCAGACGCTCTCAGGAGCTTACAAAGGTCTTGGGCACCCTATTCATACACGCTTTTCAGGCGTACTTCCCTGATACAGGACAAGCTTCCCCATGTAAACCTGAAGGAAAAGGCCTTTCCCTTCAGCATCCCCTCATCCCCAATCGGCCTGTACACGCTGACAGGCGAGAACCAGATGATTGCCTCCGCCTCGACAAGCAGCCCCCTGCCGGCAGGCCAGATTCAGTTCAAGGAAGACCATGATAATCCCCCCAGCCGCGCCTACCTTAAAATTCAGGAAGCCCTGTGCGTGGCAGCCAGCAGCTTCTCCGTATCCCTGCCCGGCCCAGGCTCGCGCTGCTTTGACGCGGGGGCATGTCCCGGCGGTTGGACATGGGTTCTGACCCAGCTGGGCTCTGATGTCTTTGCGGTTGACCGCTCCCCCCTTGACCAGTCCCTCATGGACAACCCCCACGTCCAGTTTATGAAGCACGATGCCTTTACCCTCCCGCCGCAAGAACTGGGGGCGTTTGACTGGGTTTTCTCCGACGTGATATGCTATCCTGCGCGTCTTTTGGACTGGATAGAAAAATGGCTTGCAAGCGGACTGACCAAGAACATGATATGCACTATAAAGATGCAGGGGGCGGTGGACTGGGCTTTGGTCTCCCGCTTTGACTCCATCCCGCAAAGCCGTGTCCTGCACTTGAACTACAACAAGCACGAGCTTACATTCATAAGCTGTGGACGGGGGTGAAATGCTATTCAACAGCCTGGAGTTCATCGTATTCTTTCCGACAGTCACCCTCCTGTACTTTGCCCTGCCCAAAAGGCTCAAGAATCCATGTCTGCTTGTGGCCAGCTATTTCTTCTATGCCTGCTGGAACCCCAAGTACGTCTTTCTACTCCTTGCCGCAACCCTCGTAAGCTATGCGGGGGCAATGCTGATAGACTTTTGGAAAGACAGCGGGGAAAAAGCCTTTGCCAGAAAACTCATCCTGGCCCTTGTTTTGCTGCTGAACTTTTCAAGCCTCTTCCTTTTTAAATACTCAGCCTGCCTTGTGGACTTCATCGTTCTGCTAGTGCAAAAGCTTGTACCTTCGTTCCACCTCGCAAGCCCCTCGCTGGAGCTCCCGGTCGGAATCTCCTTCTTTACCTTCCAGGCGGTCGGCTACACGATAGACGTGTTCAGGAAAGACATACACGCGGAAAAGAACCTGCTCAAGTACGCCCTCTTTGTCTCCTTCTTTCCCCAGCTGGTCGCAGGCCCCATAGAGCGCAGCCGCAACCTGCTGTCACAGCTGGACAAGGTGTATGAATTTGAATACGAGAGAATCAGGAAAGGCCTGCTCGTCATGCTCTGGGGCTTCTTCCTAAAAATCGTCATAGCGGACAGGGCCGCCGTCCTTGTGAACCAGGTCTACGGTGACATACCATCCTACTACGGTATGCAGCTGATCATCGCGACGGTATGCTTTGCAATCCAGATATACTGTGACTTCATGGGATACTCGACCATTGCAAGGGGGGCGGCCCTGGTACTGGGATTCCGCCTGACCGACAACTTTAGGCAGCCATACCTGGCCCCGTCAGTAAAAGACTTCTGGAGGCGATGGCACATCTCCCTTTCCACATGGCTGCGTGACTACCTGTACATCCCGCTTGGGGGCAGCCGCTGCTCCAGGCTGGTCAAGTACCGCAACATCCTGCTGACCTTTCTGGCAAGCGGCATCTGGCACGGGGCGGGGGCGCAGTTTGCCCTGTGGGGGCTATTGCACGGGGCATACCAGATTGCAGAGGACATGCTCTCCCCTCCCCTTTCCAAGCTCATGGACAGGCTCAAAGTGGACAGATCCCTTGTCTCATACAGGATTCTCATGGCGGCAAAAACCTTTGCCATGGTCTGCTTTGCCTGGACATTCTTTAGGGCGGAAAGCACCATCACAGCCCTCAAGGTAATCTGGAGAAGCCTGCGACTGACCAACATAGGCTTGTTCCTGAATGACGGACTCTTTCAGCTGGGGCTTAATCCTTTCAACTTCGGGAT
>JAFTEK010000130.1 GCA_017453705.1 Treponema sp. | reverse complement strand
AGGGCGAGTGGATAAAAGGGCCGGGCAAGGATTTGTTCGACACGATAAAAGAAAAGCTCGGCGAGCTTCCGATTATAGCGGAGAACCTCGGGGTCATAACTGACGAGGTGGAGAAAATCCGCACTGACTGCGGCTTCCCCGGCATGAAAATCCTACAGTTTGCCTTCAACGACAACGAGTGGACGGAAGACAGCGCGTCCATAAAAGACCTGCCCCACAACTACGATACGAGTGACCATGTTGTATACACGGGGACGCACGACAACGACACGACGGCGGGCTTTTTGACCAGTTGCAGCGAGACCTGCCGCAAGAACATCAGGGACTACCTGGCCCTGCCTCCGACGGCGAGCGTAAAGACCATGACGGCATCCCTTGTCCGTGCGGCATTTGCCAGCACCGCTGACAGCTGTGTTATCCCCTTGCAGGACATTTACGCAATCGGAGCTTCCGCCAGAATGAATACGCCATCCACGACAGGAACCAACTGGTCTTGGCGCATGGACGATAAGCTCTTGGACGGGAAGGGTGCGGAAATGCTCCGTCATTTCTCTCTTCTCTATGGGCGCAACCAGGCCGCCAAGAAAGAGGATAATCAGTGATGATCAACGTAAAATGGATAGTCCTGGGCATTGCCCTGTTGATGTACGCGCTGGTCATTGCCTTTCAGGAAAAGAAGGTCTTTTTTACGACCGGGGCGGCCGTTTTGGTTCTTCTTCTGGGAACAATCCTGCCCGGAGCCATATTCAGGCCGCCTGTCGGCTACAGCGGAACTTACAGGCTCTACGCCTTGCTCTATTCGCTGACAGATTCCGTCAACTGGAACGTGCTTATGATTTACATAGGCAGCATGGTCATAGCCGCCTTGTTCATCTACTCCAAGGTTCCCGCCAGAATAGCGGATGCGATTGTAGCGGGATGCAGCAACACAGGGGTTGCCATAGTCGCAATACTCGCGATGACCGGAATAATCTCGATATTCGTGGAGAACGTCGCCACTGTCTTGGTCATGGCTCCGATAGCTCTGGCCCTGTGCAAAAAGCTCAAGCTTTCCCCGGTCAACTTCATGGTGGGTCTTTCCGTGATGAGCAACCTTGAGGGGACCGCCACACTCGTTGGCGACCCGCCTTCCATGATATTTGCCAGTTACGCGGGCTACAACTTCAACGACTTCTTCTTTCATGACGGCAGGCTTTCCATCTTCTTTATCGTGCAGACAGGTATGCTGGCAGGTTGCATATTCTTTTACGCCTTCTTTGCCAAGGTTGGAAAGAACAAGCTGGACTTTGATAAAACCCAGGTAATCTCCTGGCTGCCTTTTGTCCTGCTGCTCACGATGATTTTTGGGCTGGCTGCCATCTCGTTCATACCCACCGAAGCAAAATACCTTAGCGGTCTGTTCGTGTTCTCCCTGGGTATGATAGGGCTGCTTTGGTACAAGCTGATACAGAAGAACTCCCGCAAGGACACCCTTGAGATGATAAAGGGTCTGGACTGGGAGACCATAGGCTTTTTGATTGGGATTTTCATCGTGATCGGGGCCATCCAGCAGACAGGCCTTCTGGAAGACTTTGCCCGCTTTCTGGCAGGTCTGACTGGCGGCTCCAAGCTGGCGGGCTTTTTCATAATCCTCTTGGTTTCCGTCGTAATCTCAGGCTTTGTGGATAACGTGCCCTACATCATCGCCATGCTTCCTGTCGCGGCAACCTTGGCCACGAACATGGGGCTCAAGGCAGAGCTCTATATGTTTGCCCTTCTTATCGGAAGCTGCCTTGGAGGAAACCTTACGCCTTTTGGTGCGAGCGCAAACATTGTGTCAATGGGAATACTAAAAAAAGAGGGCTACCCCATGTCATTCGCCGGATGGCTCAAACTTGGGGTGCCCTTTACATTGATAACCACAGCAGCCGCAGGAGTAGTTCTTTGGCTTTTGTGGGCGTAATCAGGCAGAAATGTCAACCAGTGCGCCAGCTTCGGGCATAAGTCCCGCCAGGCCGTAGGTCTGGGGCTGCTGGGCGAGGGCTATGGCGGAGTGAATCTGCTCCTCGTAGCTCTTTATGATTGCGTCTTTCTGCTCATCGGACAGGGCGGTCACGTTGTCCTTGTCCATCGCCTTCTTGTTCATGCTGACAAGCTGATCAATCAGGCTGTTCAATATATGGATTCTGTCCAAGGAGACAGTCTTCTGTCCTTCCTTGGCCGCAGTGCCGTGCACGTATGCGAGCTGGGCGTATTTTACGAGACCTGGTTTTACAGGAACGCACAGCCTGCCAGATGAAGCTCCAGTGGTGAATATCGTCCTGTAAGAGGCTGCGTTAAGGCTAATTCCGTTATTGTACATACTTGACCTCCTCCATGAGAAATCATTCCTACTTTCATTATCGGTATATCAAGTAAAACTTTAACAGAATTTTAATCCGGCCTTTCTATGTTCTAATGTACAACTACAAAATGTTCTAATGTACAACTATAAAATGTTCTAATATACAACTACAAAATGTTCTAATATACAACTACAAAATGTT
>JAFTEK010000129.1 GCA_017453705.1 Treponema sp. | reverse complement strand
CGCTGTGGAGAATCGCTGGCTTATAGGGGCTGATATTCCCGCTGCTGTGGCATCCCTTACCGTGGAGGATGCCAACGATGAGAAGAGGGCTCTGGGTAAGTGCCGCTTTGTGTTTTCTGCCTTGGAGATGGGCAAGGACGAGATAAAGGCCCTTGAGGAGCGTTATGCCGCTGAGGGAATCCCTGTCGTTTCCAATGCCAGTGCTAACCGCTGGACGAGCGATGTGCCCATGCTTGTTCCTGAGATAAACTATGCCCATCTGGATATCATCGAGAAGCAGAGGAAGCACCACGGCTGGGACAAAGGCTTTATCGTCGTAAAACCCAACTGCTCGCTCCAGACCTACATGATGCCCCTCCATGCGCTGATTCAGGCGGGCTACCCGGTCAAGCGGATGATTGTCACGACCGAACAGGCCGTTAGCGGCGCGGGCTATCCCGGCGTTCCCTCTTACGATATGATTGACAACATCGTTCCGTTTATCGGGGGCGAGGAGGAGAAGACCGAGAAGGAGTGCCTGAAGATTCTTGGGCGTGTCGCGGGGGATACGATAGAGAATGCGTCTGCTCCTCTTGTCAGCTCCACTTGTACCAGGGTTCCTGTTGTTGACGGTCATACGGCGATGGTGAACTTGGAATTTGACCTGAGCGATGACAAGAAGCCTTCCCTTGAGGAGATAGAGCGGGTGTGGACTTCGTACCGCTCCGTTCCGCAGGAGCTTGCCCTGCCTTCCGCACCTGAGCATCCGATTGTCGTCCGGCATGAGCAGAACAGGCCTCAGCCCAGGCGTGACCGGGAGACAGAGAAGGGGATGGCGTGTGTCATAGGCCGCCTTCGCAAGTGCCCGGTCTTTGACGTGAAGTTTGTCGCCTTGAGCCATAATACCAAACGTGGCGCTGCCCTTGGTGGAATACTGAACGCGGAGCTGCTCAAGGCCAAAGGTTTCTTTGACTGATTTTGTCTTTTCCCTGGCTTTTATGGCCGGGGAAAAGCTATTAGGATGATACGGTATGGATTTAGTTAAAAAACTCGAAAGCCTTTCTGCCCGATATGAGGAGGTTAAGGTTCTCGTCTCTGATGCCAATCTGGTCAAGGATCAGAAAAAGTACAAGGAGATTATGCGGGAGCACCAGCATCTGTCGGATTTAATGGAGCTTTATGGGGAGTACAAGAGGGTTCTCAAGGGGATAGATGACGACACCCGGCTCATAACCGAGGAAGATGATCATGATATGAAGGAGCTTGCCCGCGAGGAACTTAATGAGTACGAGGCCCAGAAGCCTGTGCTTGAGGAGCGTCTCAAGCTTCTTATCATCCCCCCTGATCCCTTGGACGAGAAGAACATTATTCTTGAAATCCGGAGTGCGGCAGGAGGAGACGAGGCCAGCCTTTTTGTCCGTGACCTATGGGAGATGTATATCCATCTTGCTGAGCGTAAGGGCTGGAAGACCGAGACCATGGAGGCTCAGGAAACCGAGGTTGGGGGCTTTAATAAGATTGTCACGTCTATCAGCGGCAAGTTTGTGTACGGAACCCTCCGTTGGGAGAGCGGTGTGCACCGTGTGCAGCGTGTTCCTGTTACCGAGGCACAGGGTAGGCTTCAGACTTCAACCGCGACAGTTGCGGTCTTGCCGGAGGCGGAGGAAACTGAGATAGACATAAAGCCGGAGGATGTTCGTGTGGATGTCATGCGGGCTGGAGGTCCTGGAGGCCAGTGCGTCAACACGACTGATTCCGCGGTCCGGCTGACCCATATCCCGACTGGAATCGTCGTCATACAGCAGGACGAGAAAAGCCAGATAAAGAACAAGGCCAAGGCGTGGCGTGTTCTCAGGGCAAGGCTCTTTGACCTGGAGGAGAGCAAGAAGCAGGCTGAGCGTGCTGACACACGTAAGAGCATGGTAGGCTCTGGGGCGAGGAGCGAGAAGATACGCACCTATAACTTTCCCCAGGACAGGGTGACTGACCACCGCATAAATCTGACCCTGCACAATCTGCCTTCTATAATGATGGGGAACATGGATGAGCTGCTTGACGCGCTGTATGTCTATGCCAAGGAAGAGCAGCTTAAGGACGCTTCCGAGCTTGACCATTCGTGAGGCGCGGGAGTGGGGGAGAAAGGCCCTTCCCGCTAGCCCGACCCCGCAGCTGGATGCGGATGTGCTGCTCATGTCCGTGACCGGACGTGACCGGACAGGCCTCTTGTTCAGGGGAGACGATAATCTGGCAGAGGGCGAGGAGGCGGATTTCCGTGCCTACATAAGGGTTCGGCAGTCTGGGCTTCCTGTCGCATACATCACCGGGCGCAAGGAGTTCTACGGATATGGCTTCTTTGTGACCCCGGATGTTCTTATCCCTAAGCCTGACACCGAGCTTTTGGTGGACAAGGCTCTCTCGGTGATAGGGGAAAAGCTTTCAGCGAGTAAAAAAAAGATACTCACACTCTGCGACATGTGCACCGGCTCTGGCTGCGTGGGGCTCAGCGTGGTCAAGTCCGCTTTGGAGCAGGGGCTTGTAAGCCGTGAGAACGTGCCGTCCCTCGTACTTGCAGACATCAGCGGGGCGGCTCTTGAGGTTGCCCGGAGCAATGCTGACAGTCTGTGCCCGCCTTTTATGAGGGAGAAAGTCAGGCTTGTCAGGACAAATCTTTTTCAGGCAGTTACAGGCTCATTTGATATAATAACAGCGAATCCTCCATATATTCCTGCGGACGATGTGGAAAACCTGCTGTCTGATGGGCGTGGGGAGCCGCGTCTTGCCCTGAACGGAGACATAGACCTTATGGGAAACCCGACAGGGAAGGGTGACGGTCTTGGAGTCATGCGGAACCTCGTTCCGCAGGCTGTGGAGCATCTGGCTCCCGCAGGAGCCCTGCTTGTAGAGGCGGGAGAGTATAATGCCGAGATGACCGAGTACCTGTTTAGGGATTCAGGACTGCATGATACTGGTATCGCGAGGGATATGTCGGGTCAGCTGCGCGTGGTTTATGGTAAGAAACGTTGAATAGCCATTTAGCTGTTCTTGGGGGGCTTAGCCCCCTAAGCAGTGCCGGGAAGCGGTGGGCTTTTAGGGGCAGCCTGTCTGTACTCGTGAGTTGCCGCAAGACGGAAGCTCATGGACTCCCCGCCAGGGAAGTCAGGGGGGCGCCCCTAAGCCAATAAGGGGCATGGGGGAATCCCCCATATTACTTCTTTGCCTGCTGCTGCTTTTTCTTTGCCTCTTCCTCTTCGAGGTTGGAGTAGTAGGTGTCCACGGTTCGTTTCATGTCCATTATGTTTGTGACAATCATATAGTTGTCATAAATTGCCAGCTTGTTCCTAGACGTGAACTTGTTCAGCTCGTCACGGGTTGTATTGACGGGAAGACCTGCGAGCATGGCGATGTCGTCCACCGAGACGTTGATTTTCCTCTTCATGTCATCTTCGTCTTCGCCAACCGCTCCTTCGTTTTCGATGCACATCAGCATTATGTCAGCAAGTCGTGTGGGCAAATCGGTTATGCACAGTATCTGAAGGTTTCGCCTTTGCTCGAATATCCTCTTGCAAATCAGGCGGAGCATTAGCATTGCGACGTTGGGGCTTGATACGACGACGCTGCCGAAATTCTCCTTGGAGAACTTAAGGCATGTCACGCTGCCCTTAGCTATGGCGGATGACTGCCTTGGCGACTCCTGGATTATCTCCATTTCACCGAAAATCTCTCCTGGACGCACAGTTCCATATCTTTTCATAATGCCGTTTATGTATTTCTCTATGACGACCTTTCCTGACTGCACAAAGTAGAATGACTTTGCCGTTGTCATCTCGGACATTATAACAGCACCATCAGAGAACTTTTTTGTGAAACGGCTGAACACCGGGTTGGAGAACTGCTTGATGACCTTTGACTCGCTTTCCGTAAAATCCGATGAGTCCGTAGCGGTCAGCATTTCCTGTTCTGCCAGGGCTGATGCCTTGACGCGGGCTTCTGCCAGGAAAGACTGGACGGCATCCTTGT
>JAFTEK010000128.1 GCA_017453705.1 Treponema sp. | reverse complement strand
GATGTCCAGAATGACATTTATAATCGTTGATATAATCAGAAAGTAAAGGGGGGACCTGGAGTCCCCAAGGGCGCGGAGCATGGAAGCCAGATAGTTGTACAGGGAGACAAAAAGCATCCCTATACAAATCAGCCTTATGTACATGGTCGCATCAAGAAGGATTTCTTCCGGGGTGCTGAGTATCCTGAGCAGCGAAGGAGCCGAGACAAAGCCTATCGTACCAAACGTGAGCGGAACAATGAGCATGATGAGGCCGGTGTTCACAATGCAGTTCTTTACCTTGTCGCTATCATGCGCCCCGTAAAACTGGGAGGCGATTATTCCGCCACCGTTGCCTATTCCGTTGCAAAGCGCGATGAACAGGAATGTGATGGATGACGTTGCACCAACAGCAGCCAGTGCATTAGCCCCGACAAAGCGACCAACTATTATGGAATCCGAGAGATTGTACAGGAGCTGAAAGATGTTGCCGACCAAGGCAGGGAGGGCAAAGCGTATTATATGCCTTACCGGGCTGCCGGTCGTCATGTCCGTTGTATAGTCTTTCATGTTTCCTCCCGGCCTTCCTGGCCTTGGCCTCTGCTTGCAATATACGCCAGTTTGAAGTAATATGCTTCTTAATAATTGACCTCCATGTTATCATTTTTTGCTATGCAGGGTCGCGCTGCCCCTCTATGCGCTGCGTGAGGAGACGATTGTGTCCGGGATAGACTACAGCCAATACGAGAAGTTCGACTTCAACAGGATAAGTGCGTTCAACATGTCGACGGGGCACAAGGAGCGGAGCTACCATCCCCACTGGCACTCCTACGGCGAGATTATACTCGTGGGGCCGGGCAATACAAATATTTTCAAGGTCAACCAGAACACCTACCAGCTGGAGGAGGGCGACTTTGTCCTGGCCTGGCCTATGGAGATACATGCGATTGTCGATGCCGACCGGGAGAAGTCCCTGGTCATCCAGTTCAGCAGCACGTTCATGAACTCCCTTCTGGATCTGCAACGCATCATGCACTTCTACCGTAACTTGCACGTGATATCCCGGAACGCCCATCCTGCCCTGTCCGAAAAGCTCCGGGCGGCCGCTTACCGGATGAAGGACATCTTCTATTCAGGGGAAGTGAACTGGGAGCTGCGGTGCTGTATGCTCCTGATGGAGTTCATACTTTCCCTTGACGAGCACCGGGACGAGCTTGTCCCGGAACTGAGGCAGCTGGTACAAGACAGATACGCTGACGACGTGATGCGCCGTATGATTATGGTCACGGACTATATCAAGAACAACCTGATGGCGGACGACCTGTCGCAGGGGGCGATGGCCAAGATGGCGGGGATAAGCAAGGACTATTTCTCGCGGATATTCAAAAACGTCACAGGGATGAACTACAGCAGGTGGCTGAACATGATACGGCTTGAAAAGGCCATCGAGCTGCTCGCTCAGGACGGAATGTCGCTCACGGAAGTGGCTATGCTTTCCGGGTTTCAGAGCATACCCAGCTTCAACAGGGTATTCCACGAAGAAAAGGGCATGGCACCGGGGGAATATCGGGATCTGTTCTCGGAAGAAAGGCCGTAGCGGGCGGCCTGCGTCCGCCCGCCCACAGGCTATAGGGAATTCACCGTCTCCGCTGTGCCAACAGGTATTGCAGGGAGAGTCGCACCGAATTCAGTCTGTGACCAAAGGCCGGCAAGAACTTTGCCAGGCCCTGGCTCCAGAATCGCCCACTCACCGGCATCATCCTTTATCATGGACGCAAGGGCTGCCTCTTCGTCAGTCCAGAGGACACCGTGGGTCAGGTGCTGGACGGCGGATTCCTTTATCTCGGCTCCGGTCATAGCCCTTTTTCCAGTCACGTTGCTAAAGAGGGGGATTTGGGGGTCTTTGAATTCCACAGGGGCTAGAACCTTCTCAAACTCGTCCGCCGCCCTCTGCATAAGGGGGCTGTGGAAGGGGCCTGCGACCTTCAGGCGGATAGCCCTTCTAGCCCCGCTCTTCATTGCCCGCTCCTCCATTTCCGTGAGAGCGTCAAAAGTTCCGCTAACAACAGTCTGCTTGGAAGAATTCATGTTCGCGGCATAAGCGTTGGGAATGGCATCCGCTATCTTCTTTACGCTGTCAGGGGGCAGCCCAAGTATCGCGCTCATTCCCGGAGCATGCCCCTTGTTCTCGGCGGCAATCTCCTCGCAGACTTTCTGCAT
>JAFTEK010000127.1 GCA_017453705.1 Treponema sp. | reverse complement strand
GTAAAGAGCGATGACGACCTGCAGGAGATGACTGCCCACGACATAAAGATGATAGACCGGCTTATGATGAGCGAAGCCTATGATCTCAAGCCGGACAGGGGCGTGTTCAACTTCTTTTACAACCTTTCCGCCAAGAACCGCAGGAAGCTCTCACGGAGCTACGGTGAATACAAGATAAAGTCCAATATAGACCACTTGCAGTCATTCATAAGCACGATCAAGACATTCATCCAGATTTCCCCAGACACATACAAGGCAAAGATTGCCACGGAGACCGACCTCAAGTTCAAGTTCCTGCGCTCAGTCGGCAAGTGGACGGTTCATGACATAAAGATAATGGGAGAGGCTCTTCAGGAAAACGCGGGCGAACTGACCGTGGGAATGATGGTTCCCTTTGTTTCCGCCGTCTACAAGGAGCTTTTGACCGTCTATTACATCGGCGACCAGAAGGTTGCCGCCCTTATAAAGGACATCTACAACGACTTGGTTCAGTATCCCAAGGTGGACAAGGATCAGGTGCAGACCCTGGCCAAGCAGGGCATCACCGAATGGCTCTATGTCGTTGACCAGATGATCCGCGGGATGTACCCCCTGCTCATGCGGATGTGCGGGACGGGCTACGAAATCTACCCCAAGTTCTTCACGAGCCAGGCCGGCCAGATTCTCAAATTCGTAGGCCTCTCAAAATTTGACCTGTTGATTGCGGAGAAAGAGAAGCCAGCCGAGAAAAAAGAGAAGGAAGAGGAGAAAAAAGAGGAGAAGAAGCCCCAAATCAGGCAGATTGGAGAGTTTGACGACCTTACCAAGTCCGGCCTGAAGGTTCTGGAGCAGCTTTTCCCCGACGCGGGTTTCTCCAACTTGGAAAAGCACCCGGATATGTTCCCTTACTTCCAGCCTATCTACAAGTTCGAGGACGGCTTTAACATGCTCAGCCCTATGAACGGCATCCAGGTTCTCGTCGTCCTCTTGCAGATACTAGAAGACTTCTTCCACGGCTGCCGCAACATAAACTTCAAGCTGAGTGCAGAAGAAGGTTTCCCTGAGGGAGGAGACGACATCTCATCGATATTCTCCGAGTGGTCCAACTACCGGGAAGACCTCTTCCTAAAGCAGTACGGGGAATACCTGAGGCAGTTTGTGAACACCGCATACTCACAGAGGGACTACCCCCAGACCCAGTTTGGCAAGGAGAACCTGAACAATATGCTCTGGAGAGCAAAGTATTACTTCTTCCCCTCGCTCAAGTTCAGCGCGCCGGTTCTGACCAAGCCTCAGAACGACAGCAAGTACAGGCCCCTCAACATCCGGGCTGACTACCTTAAGACCGTGCTCACAACGATAGTCCGCCGCATAGACGAGAACCAGGCCGGAAAGAGACCTGTCCTTGGTGTGCTCAACCCCTGGAACCGCTACTCCTTTGACGTTCCCAACCCTGTGTCCAAGAGGCTGGATGTCCTTCTGGGCGCAAAGAGGTCGGACGATGTTACCGCCGCGACCAACGCAAACCTGCTCAAATACACGCTCTGTGTTGTATCCGTCCTGGACTGGTGGGTAAACAACCCCCAAAGCCCAGCCTACATCACGGACACCTCGGAGATTTACCGCATAGACCCGGACGGAGGGCCGGGATTCTCTGCCCCAGAGCGCAGCGACCAGAACAAGCTATTCGCTGACGCTGTGAAAGCAGCAGCCAAGGGCAAATAAAGGGCATAAGGACATTCCTGGAAACCGGACAGGCCCGGTTTTCAGGGAACCACCGAATAATGCCTTCAATAGAGCTGTTCGGAAACCACTGTTTTCTTATGGATTTCCTTCCAGCCCTTTGACCCGCTCCCTGAGCGTTATGTACAGTCCCATTACTGCACATGATTCCAGCACGGCGGTGATATAAGGCTTGAAGTAAATCAAGAAAGGAAGGGACAGCAGAGCAACTGAGGATATAATGGCGGGGCGGAACTTGGAATCCGCAGGGGGCAGCTCCCTCCCCTCCCCCTCAAGCCTCTTCCTGGTCTTACTTATACTGACAAATCCCCAGACTCCCACAGCGATATAAGCCAGCACAGCCACAGAACAGATACACAGGTCTATCTTTTTTTCTTCCATAATAGTGCATTATATTGACTAACAGGCTCATGGAACAGCCCCAGGGAGTTAACACCACGGAAATCAGTTTTTGAAAAACAAGCCCATCAGGAAAAACGTATTCCCGCGAGGTGTCCCCATACGTTTTTATTGCATCTCAAAGTGCAAAAACTGTTTTCAGAATCTCAAAACGGACAAAATGACTTCTTGTGCCAGCCGTCTGGGGTTCCAAGGGGCTGCCCACTCTTTTGGGATAGCGAAAACCCCCAGGGCTTTTGAGACTGCCCGCCATAAATACAAAATTTATTTTACAAGTTCCTACCGTTTTTAGAAAACTTATGCTATAATAGGAAAAAAGGCTGAGGCACGCTTTTGCGGCTGGCTAGGCACGACAAACACAGGAGAATGTGTGAACAGGCACGACTTTCCCAAAATCCACTTCTACGATCAGGATTTTGTTGACATTTATAACAAGACTTGGAGCTGGCTATCTGATTACTGGATAAATCCAGCTTCTGGTGAAAATTCCCCTGACGGCTACTTTATATATCCTATGGAAGGCCGTTACATACTTGACCAGTCCGAGTCCATCTTCTCATCCTTTTTTCTAGTCTATTCCAACAGGAACTTTCCCGCCAACAAGAACATAGACTACTTTTACTCCAAGCAGGAGGAGAACGGGGCAATCCGCTGGAAATACGACGCAGCGACCGGCACCCCCCTCATAACCGATGACAATCCAGAGGGGGTGGGACTGCCCCTTTTCGCATGGGCGGAATACAACCTCTACCACAAAGGGGCAAACAAGAGGCGCATTAAGGAAGTCATGCCAAACCTCTGCCGCTACATGGACTGGATAAACAACAACTTCAAGAAGGATAACGGCCTGTACGCAGTCCCCCACACCTGCTCCACAATGGCCAACTCCCCCAGGGAAGGAGCCTACTACCCCGTGGACTTCAACAGCTGCATGGCCATCAACGCCGCCCATATGTCCGCGCTGGGAGACATCCTCAATGACAAGGACTTGAGCTTTCAGTACAAGAAGCTCTACTTCAGCCTAAAGACGCGGATAAACCGCCTGATGTGGAACCCTGAGACAAACTTCTACCATGACCTTGACAGCGAGGAAAAGCAGCTGCCCCGCAAGACTGTCGCAGGCTTCTGGCCTCTTTTGGCGGAGCTGCCCAACTCCGACCGCGCCGACCTGCTCATACAACACCTGTCCAACAAGGAGACTTTCGGGACGGAGCACCCCTTCCCCACATTGAGCGCAGACGACCCACTCTTCAACGAGGCCGGGGAGCTGTTCTGCGGTTCGGTATTCCCCACATTCAACTTCATGATTATAAAGGGGCTGGAAAAATACCAGCGTTACGGCTTTGCCCGCGAATGTGCAATACGCCACCTCTATTACGTGCTGGAAGGACTCAGCCCCGTGGACACGTCCAAGAAAGGCGACCTGTATGAGGCCTACCTTCCCAACAAGGAGGGGCCTGCCACATACAGCGCAGACCCTGCTTTTCCCCGCAGACGATTCCTGCACTTCCTGGGTCTTTCCACGATAGCCCTGATGATAGAAAACGTCATAGGCCTGTCCATAAGCCTGCCCCGCAAGACCGTTGACTGGGTTATTCCCAACCTTGAGATAATGGGCATAGAAAAGCTTTCCCTCAAGCGCAACCTCATCACGATACTGAGCAACAAAACCAACAGGGGCTGGGAAATCCAGATGGAAAGCGAGAAGCTTTACTACTTTACTATTGACATACTGAACAAGAAGAGAAAAACCCTTCCCATACCGTCGGGCAAGTGTTCAATGCTAATAGACAAGCTGTAAAATTGCCGATAATAGGAAAGAACATGGCTAACTCGAATATTCCGGTAAATATTGAGATGATAAGGAATGCCATAAAGTCAGGTGTTCCGCTTGTGCTTACGACCTACACCTTTCCCAGGAAGGTGGAGGCTTACGTTGACGATGTGATAAGGGTCTTCCTTAAAGAACTCAACCAGCAGCAGATGACCGAAACCCTCTCATTCTGTATGAAGGAGCTGGCCAACAACGGCAAGAAGGCCAACACCAAGAGGGTTTACTTTGAGGAAAAAAAGCTGGATCTGAACAAAAGCGATGAATACAAGAAGGGAATGGAGGCCTTTAAGACCGAGACCCTGACCAACCAGAAATTCTGGCTGGAGCTACAGAAAAACAAAGGCTTCTATATAAAAATCGTACTGCAAGCGGCCAACAACAAGATAAAGCTGGAAGTCCGCAACAAGTGCGAGCTGAATGTCAACGAATACAAGAGAATCCACGACAAGATAACCAGGGCGACGATGTTCGACAGCCTGGAAGAAGGCATGGCCAGTATGCTGGACGAGTCCGAGGGAGCAGGACTCGGACTGACGATGATGGTTCTTATGCTCAAGAAAATAGGCCTCAACGAGGAGAACTACCAGGTCATAAGCGAGAACGGGGAGACGATAACCCGCATGATTCTGCCCTTCAGCAAGAAGAGCATGGAAGACTTTGCGTCCCTGTCCAAGAAATTCGTGAACCTTATCGAGGGTCTGCCTGAGTTCCCGGAGAACATCACTGCCATAAACCGCCTGATAAACGACCCGGACTCCAGCATGACCGACATAGCCCGCAAGATTTCCAACGACGTGTCGCTGACAGGCGAGCTGCTAAAATTGGTCAACTCGGCGGCCTTCGCCCTGGCAACCCCCTGCTCAAGCATAGACGAGGCGGTCAAGTTCACGGGCATAAGGGGAATCCGCAACCTGCTCTTCTCCGTCGGCTCCATGCAGGCACTCATGGTCGAGTCCGACCCAAAGAAAAAAGCCCTCTGGGATCACTCCTACCGGGTCGCTTTCTATGCCTACACGCTCGCCCGATCCTACTTCCACGCCCCAGAGGACAAGCACTTGGTCGAGGACAGTTACGTCTGTGGCCTGCTGCACGACATGGGCAAAATCATCTTCGTCACCGCAACCGCCGACATCTACGAGAAGATGAGCAAGCTCTGCGCGGAGAAGGACATAAGCACTGACCTCTTTGAACGCATGGTCGCGGGCGTGAACCACGGCGAAGTCGGCGCGCTCGTCGCCCAGAAGTGGAATTTCCCGGATGCCATCATAGAGGTCATCCGCTACCACCACGACACAGCCTCGGCGAGCGACAAGCGCAAGAAGCTCACCTGCCTGATACACTTCGCAGACCTGCTTGCCCACTACAGCGAGGGCATAATCGACTGGTCCAACTTTGAGACTGATGAGCTCAAGCTCTTCTCCATAACGGACGAGGTTCAGGTCAAGGAGCTGAGCGAAAAGATGGACGCGCAGTTCAGGAACAGCGAGAGATAAAACCGAGAGGAAAGCTTCTCCAGACGTCGCCACCCCTCTTGAATAAACTTTTCCAATCTGCTATGATAGTATCACTTTACGGGTGATAGAGCAGTTGGTTAGCTTACTAGTCTGGGGGACTAGTGGTCGCGGATTCGAGTTCCGCTCACCCGATGTGAGAGCCGCCTTTCAGCGGCTCTTTTTTTTATCCGTACCAAGGGTCTAATGCCCGTCCAAAGGACAAACACAAATACCCTGCCCGAAAAAGGAGGCAGCACAGAGTGCAACCACCGCTAGAGAACACCATACCCAAATGCCCCGCGCCAAGGTTGATTACTGCCTACTCTGACTTCCGCAGGGCACGCTCAATCTTTGGAACAGTGTTGTAGTATGCTATGGCAAGGGGAATCGCGGCAGAGAACCAG
>JAFTEK010000126.1 GCA_017453705.1 Treponema sp. | reverse complement strand
GCTGCTTAGAATAAGCCTGTCCGTGTGCCCTTCCACTTCTTCAACCTTGGCCGGGTAGTATACACCATCGGGACCTGCTATCTCAAAGCCTGAGAAATCGTCTGAGATTATGTTGCCTACAAGGGATTCCAGCTTGATGTAGTTGTTAAGCTCCTCCTCGTCCTTTTTAAAGAAGAAGCCCTCTTCCGCATTGCTGAAGCTCAGTATCATCATGTTCTCATCTGTAATCCAGCTCTTTAGTGACGGGCTGACCGCCTCTTCCTTGCGTATCCGCCTGTACACTAAATCCAGTGCGGAGACTTCCATGCGCTCGCCTACGAGCTTCTTTATCTTGGGGTGGATGTCGCTGTACTGTCCCTGATCCAGTATGCTGGCCATGCTCGTGTTCCTGACCCTTGCGGCCACCATATCCTGCGCTTCCCTGATGAGGCACCAGTTCTTGAAGTCTTTGTCACCCTCGTAACGGTGCATGGGCAGCTGGACAAATACGAAAGGCAGGCTGTCATCTTTCCATAGGCTCCTCCAGCAGTCAATCAGCTTGGAGAAAAGCCTGTAGTAGAGCGTGGGCTTGTGGTCATCGCTCTCGCCCTGGTAAAATAGGACTCCCCGGATGGTGTAGGGGGCTGTCCGTATGACCATGGATTTGTAGAGGGCCGTGGGCTGGTAGGGGTTTTTGCAACCCATGGGGCCTGGCCAGGGGTTCTTCCCTAGCTTCTTTTCCGCCTGTTCCCACGTGATACCAGGCTCTTCTTTCTGGAGATCGGCGTATTTTTTGTCCCAGACGGACTGTTCCTTCTCGTATGCATCATATTCCTTTATCTGCTCTTGCTCGCTCTTGCCCTCAACGGCCTTCTCGTATTCGTCGAGATATGACTTTAAGCCTGTGTCCTGGGACAGGGCCTCGCGGGACATCCAGCATGAAGCTGATGTGCCCCCCTTGTTGCATCCGATTATGCCTACTGTCACCCCCAGGTCGCGGGCGAGCTTTTTGGCAAAGAAATAGCCCACGGCTGACCATGTGTGTGCTTCCTCGCTGCCCCAGACTTGCCATGAGTTGTAGCGTTCTTCCTCATAGAATTTCTTGTCCATCCATGAGTTTTTCTTTGTATAGAAGAAACGTACATTCGGGGAGCTTTCATTTTCCAGCTCTATAGGCCCCTCGGTGCTGTTCCCAAGCTCAAATTCCATGTTGGACTGGCCGCCTGCAAGCCAGACTTCGCCAATGGCTATGTTGTAGAATACCCTTTTGCTTTCCTTGCATGAGACCACGAGGGTCGCCCCTGTCATGGCCCGCTGTTCTTCCAGCAGGAGCTGCCAGCTTCCGTTTTTGGCCGTGGTCTTGTTCTTGCCTGTTATCCTGCCGTCTTTGTCTTTGAGGACGGCCTGCACTTCCAGACCATCGCTGCCTTCGCCGAATATGGTTATTATCTTTTCGCGCTGTAGCACGCAGTCGTTGGAGAAAAGGGGTGATACGCTGAACATATACACAGGATAGCACATAAATAATGAGTTTACAAGAAGAAACAATTGGGACTCACGGAATGGAGACTGTCAAATGTCTTGCCTTTACTAACTCGTGCCCTTGCGTTATAATCGGTGTATATTTATGGAAGAAAAAAAGAGGATTAAGATAGTCTTTGCCGGTGGCGGTACAGGCGGGCATATATATCCCGGACTGGCGGTAGCGGAAGAACTGAAGGCCATTGCCGGCAAAAAGGGGCTGGACGTAGACATATACTGGATTGGAAGCGGCTCTGGGATGGACAGGGATATCGTCTCCAAGAGCCTTGTTTCATTTGGAGGCTGTATCAAGAAGTTCCTGCCAATCCCGTCCGGTAAGCTTAGGCGTTATTTTTCCATCCTTAACTGCTTTGATCTTTTTAAGATAGCGGCAGGCTTTGTTAAGTCCTTGATCCTGCTGGCTTTTATCAAGCCGGACTGCCTCTTTTCCAAGGGGGGATTTGTAAGCGTTCCCCCCTGCCTGGCAGCCCGTATCCTGCGTATTCCCTATTACACGCACGAGTGCGATTTTACGCCCGGTCTTGCCACCCGGCTCAACGCCAGGGGAGCCAGGAAAATCCTTGTGTCCTATGAGGAAACCTCTTCCTATTTTAAAGGACAGCTTTCATCCCATTGCATTGTCACCGGGAACCCTGTTCGCCCGCTGTTCTATGCCCCTGCTGACAATGCGGACGGCCTTGCCTTCCTGGGGATAGACGAGGACAGGAGCAAGCCGGTGCTTTTGGTTATGGGCGGGAGCCTGGGGGCAAAGCAGATTAATGACCTGGTGATAGATAACTTGGACTGGCTGACGGAGAGGTTCATAGTTGTCCATCAGACTGGCAGGAGCTTTGCTGAGGATCACCCTGATTTGATGAAAATCACAGATGACTACAGGCCATATCCCTTTATCTACGAAGAGATGGTCTTTGTGCTTAAGCTGGCAGATATAGTGCTGTCCCGCTCCGGTGCAAACTCAATCTGGGAGTCTGCTGTCTGCCGCAAGCCCCTTCTGCTGATTCCTTTGGCCGGGAACGGAACTCGCGGGGATCAGGTGGACAATGCCCGCTTCTTTGAGAAATCCGGGGCGGCTATGGTTCTTGCGGGAAAAGATGTGGATTCCGAGCATCTTAGGGATTGTCTATCGCAGATGGAAGATCCGGCGGTTCGTAGTAAGATGTCTGATGCGGCGGGGAAGATAGCGGGGCAGACCCGGCCTTCGCTCAAGATAGCTGAAATAATTTTAAATGGAGTATATGATGGCACAGCTTCCGATAAGTGATTTGGTTTTTACCGTTGTGGTAGTGGCTTTCGCGATAATAGCTTGCTTCAAGGGCTTTGTGGACGAGCTTTTTGACAGGGGGGCGCCCTTGATTGCTGTTTGGGCGGCAATATTCGGTTACAAGCTCCTTGCGGTAAAGCTGCTCCCCTATGTCCGCTTTGCGGTCTTGGCCAACGTGTTTGCCTTTATACTGGTGTTTGTCCTGGTTTTCCTTATAGTGAAGGTGATACAGCAGGTAGTGGGCAAGATTTTTGAAGGAAAGATACTCGGCCAGCTCAACAGGACATTGGGATTTGCTTTCGGGGCTGTGGAGGGTCTTGCGATTGTCGCTTTGGTGCTGATAATCCTGACCGTGCAGCCCTGGTTTGATGTTTCACCCCTTATTTCAGGAAGCATTTATTATCGGTTTTTTCAGGTTTTTCTAGCCAACTTGCCCGGCCAGCAGGCATCTGAGTCTGTTCCTTCGGCTTTTCTGATGCTTGTCCAGGATTTGACTGCCAATGTTTGAGAATATCCTATTTCAGAGCGCGCCTGATTTGCTTGCTAGGGATATAGGGGTGGGGGGACTGCCTCCTTCGATTCTCTTTTCAGGCCCCCAGGCTTCCGGCAAGCTGTCCGCCGCGCTGGAGACTGCAAGGGTGCTCTCATGCAGGGCGGAAGGTCAGAAGGGGCTTTGGAACTGCTCCTGTCCGTCGTGCTTGCAGCACAAGACCCTTGTTAACCAGAATCTATTGATTGCCGGGCCTGGGGACAGGACTCTTGAAATCCGGGCTGCCAAGGCCACCCTGTTGTCTGAGAACGCCATGAATTCAAGGCATTTGGAGGCTGCCCGCCACCTGTACCTGAGGGCTGTGCGCAAGCTCACGCTCAGGTTCAGCCCCATACTATGGGAAGGAGACGACAAGGCTGGCAAGACGGCCCCCCTGTTGCAGTCCATAAACGAAGCCCTTGAGCCTTTGACTCCGGGAAGGACGATTCCGGAGCCTGATGAGCTGCAGAAGCTTTTGGATGGTCTGGAGAAGGATTGTGAAAAGCTTGAGTCCTCTTTCCTGTATGATTCAGTACCTGTCCTACACATAAGGAACTTCTCCTATTGGGCTCACCTTAAGGGAGGGGAGGGGAAGAAGGTTCTTGTCTTGGAGAATGCCGACCGCATGGCCGATGGAGCCAGGAATGCCCTGCTCAAGATTCTGGAGGAGCCGCCTGAGGGTGTCCTGTTTATCCTTACTACCCAGCGGAAGAGCGCGATGCTTCCTACTATATTAAGCCGTGTCAGAATCTACAGCTTTTTTGAGCGGACACCAGAGCAGCAGCTCAAGGTGATAGACAGGATTTTCCACTATGACCCCGGCCTTACGCACGGCAAGTCCTATGATAATGTCAGCGATTTTTTGCAGTCCTATCTTGACGTAAAGCCGGAGCTTGTCATGGCTGCCGCCGCCTCCTTTTTCTCGGAGCTTGCCCAGGGGCATTTCCCTGACACGGCCGCAGTCCTTGCCTCTTGCGGCTCGTTCAGGCCGAGGGTGCTCTTCTCGGTGTTCCTGCGGGGGATAATGAAAGCCCAGGAGGGCTTCCTTTCCAGCCCGGAGGGGGCGGAATGCTCGGTTCGGATACTGGAGCAGCTCAGGCAGACTTATGACAACGTTTCCATATTCAACCAGGGGGCGCAGGCGGCTTTGGAGCAGCTGGCCCGCAACCTTATGCAGATAGATCATGATTTTGGCGGAGCCTTCCGCCGCAATTTACAGTTTGAATAATTTTAGAATGTGCCGATAAACTCATAGATATGGGGTAGTGGGGCTTTGATGGCCGTCGCCTCTCCGGGGAGTTCTTTATGAAGTTCATGCGAATATTGGTGGCACTTCTTATGCTGCCGCTGACCCAACTGGCAGTAGCCCAGGGGAGTGCCCCTTATGGGGATATGTCCCAGATATTGAGCAAGGGGGAGCTGAGGGTAGCCATAACCGCAGTAGACCAGCCCCCCTTCTACTTTATGGGCAAGGACGGCAAGCTTACAGGCTATGACATAGATCTTGCAAGCAAGATGGCTGAAGAGCTTGGGGTCAAGCTGGTGATAACCCGTGACGCTCCCGCTTTCAACGACCTTGTGACATTGGTGTCCTCCGGCAAGGCTGATCTGGCCGTTTCCAAGCTCAGCCGGACACTCAGCCGCTCGCGTTTGATAAAGTTCTCCACTCCATACATGACTTTCAAGCAGGGAATCCTGTTCAACCGCCTGCAGCTGGCTAAAGTGGCCAGCGAGGGCGAGGTACACAAGTTTGTGCGTGATTACAAAGGGACCCTGGGTGTCATCGCGAATTCATCTTATGCAAATTATGCCAAGGATAATTTTCCCGGTGCCACGATAAAAGAATATCCTTCCTGGGATGCAGCTGTCCAGGCTCTGACCAATGGGGAAGTCCTTTCGTTGTACAGGGACGAGCTTGAGATTAAGAGGGTCATTGAATCCACTCCCAACAGTTCCCTGCTGTTCAAGCCCATATACTTCACTGATCTTACTGACCCGATTGCGGTCGCTGTCAAGACCGAGAACACCCAGCTCCTCTTCTGGGTCAATGTATTCCTTGAGAACCAGCCCAAGATGACGGCTGATGAGGTTCTAAGGAAATACTCAGGACTATAGGAGATTAGGCAAGAATGATAGGAAAGATACTCAAGAACCCCATAACCATATTGATTTCTGTTGTCCTTGGAATCCTATTCGGCTTTTACGAGAAAGAAGCCGCCCTGTCCTGGGGAGTTCTGGGCGACGTATACCTGAACCTCTTCCAGATGACGGTAATCCCGATTCTGGTCACTTCTATCGTGGCTAGTTTAGCCCAGCTGATGAAGGACGCGAACGCCCGTGCCCACATCGCGAAAATACTTATTGTTTTCCTTGTGGTGCTGGCTGCCACATCCGTGTTCGGAACGCTGGCGGGAACGCTGGCACGTCCCGGCAAGGATCTTGGGGATGCGACCACGGCGGTGCTGGACAAGATAATCAAGTCCTCGGCGGACACGAGCAAGGATGAGATGGCCTTGTATGACCCCTCGCAGGATGATGGCTCCAGCAAGTCCTCCCTTGTGGACTTTTTCGTCAACATAATACCGTCCAACATATTCAACTCATTCAGCAACGGCTCTATCCTGCAGCTGGTGTTCTTTTCTATAATATTCGGTGTCGCCATAGGATTCCTGCGGGAGGATATGTCCGCGAGCCTGATACATGGGGTCATGTCGCTGAAGGACTCCTTCCAGAAGCTTATAAACTGGACTATGTATGGGCTTCCCATAGGACTGGTTTTCCTTATGGGCAAGCAGATAGCCCAGGTTGGCGTGGAGATACTGCTGGCGATGGTAAAGTTCATCGTCGTGTTCTACATAGCGGGTCTTGTGGCCATGCTGATATGCAGCATAATCATCTGGATCCGCTCCGGCATAAAGAACCCCGCCACTGTCATGAAGAAGGTCCTGGATCCGATAATCATCTGTTTTGCCACGAGGAACAGCTTCGCTGCAATGCCTTCGTCCATATCCGCGCTCAAGAACCTGGGCTTTGGGGAGAACATGGTGGATCTGGTGTTCCCTCTGGGACTTACGGTGCTGCGCTTCGGGAACATCATGTACTTTGCACTGGCCTCGTGCTTTGTCGCCCAGGTCTATAATGCGAGCCTTCCGCCTTCATCCTTGATGCTGATTGTGATAGGCTCCCTGCTAGCCGGTACTGCTACGGCTGGTGCGTCAGGCCTTCTCACCCTGCCGATGATTTCCCTTATACTGGATCCGATAGGCCTTCCTGTCGAGTCCATCCTTGTGGTCTTTATGGCGATTGACTCCCTTATAGACCCTATGCGTACCCTGCTCATAGTCTACATGAACATTGCTACGACAGCCCTTGTCGCCCCCAGGGAGACGGAGGAAGAAAGGTCTGCCAATGCGCGGCTCAGGGAAGCTGCTGCGGAAGGAAACAATATCTTTACGCTGGAACCGAGCAGGTATGAAAAAGAGCCTGTTCCTGTCCAGATGCCGGTTCAGGCTGTCATGGGAGCCGGGGCAGTTTCGGCAGCAACGCCGATTGCATCAGCAACGCCTATTGCGTCAGCTGCCCCTGTGGTAAGGTCAGAGCCTGCTGTCAGCACCGCCAGCTCTCATTCCGGTGGAATGAAGCTCAGAATACGTGATGCCCTTGTCATACTGAACACCATGCTCCTTGTCATTACGGCAGGCATAATAATAAAGATAAACTCACGCGGAACCCAGGATTCTGTTTATTCCGTCTCCAACAAGCTTGTGACGGAAATCCTTAAGTCCGTTGATACCAAGCTTGAGGCTTACTATACCCCTGCCGCCCAGGAGATACACAGCATAGCATTCCATTACTGGAACGAGGACAAATTCCACTTTAGGAAGGACAATGAGGTTGCCCTCGATTACTTTATGGAGCTGCTTTCCACCCATCAGGAATTCGCAATGGTATACTTTGGTGATACAGAAGGCAACCTGATAATGGGTAGGCGGATGCCTAACGGCACACTGACACGGCGTTATATAACCAGAACCAAGGACAAGGTATATACCCGCTATGTCCACGAGGACAAGCAGTACAATGCGACCTTCCCTTCGACCGAGGAGGATCTTGTCAACGGATATGATCCGCGTACACGTGGCTGGTACAAGAAGGCTGTGGAGAACAAGACCACTGTTTGGACAAACGTGTATATTTTTGCCACCGACAATATGCCCGGCTTCTCCTGTGCTTCTCCTGTCTATGATGACAAGGGCGGTCTGCTCGGTGTCGCCTGTATAGACATAGGCATCCGTGACCTCTCGTTGTACCTGGGAAAAATTTCCACGACGGAGAACTCAAAGCTTTTCATCTATGATCAGGACAACCAGATTATAGCAAAGCCGATGAAGCCGGAGGATCCGATAGACAGGCTGCTCAACGTATTCCCTTCCGCGGAGGGCGGAAGCAAGTTCTCGATGAAGAAAGTGGACGACAAGGCTGATCCTATCATTGCGGAAGCCTTTGACAACAGCAAGGGCAAGGTCAACACGGATGGCATTTATTCCTTTAAGCTGGACGGCAAGAACTATTTCTGCAAGATAGACTCCATGCCTCTGGACAAGGAGCTTTCCATGAACGTGGGCATGGTCATCCCTGACAATGACATAATGGGAATCGTCTATAAGAACAACAGGACTGTCATGATTATCTCCCTGATTGTCATCATCATAGCGATAATCATCTCCATTCTTGTCTCTTCGCTTATCTCTGGCCCGATGAAGACCCTCTCCACCGAGATGAACAACATCAAGGAGCTGGCGATAGACGATGGAATGCAGATAAAGGATTCCGGTATCAAGGAGATTGACAACATGGTTGACTCCTTCCTGGGAATGAAGAAGGGACTGATGAGCTTTAAGAAGTATGTTCCCGCTGACCTTGTTACCCAGCTTGTGAGGAACAGCCAGAACGCGCAGATAGGCGGCAAGAAGCAGACCCTTACCCTGATGTTCTCCGACATAGAGAACTTCACGGGAATCTCCGAGAAGACAAAGCCTGAGGATCTGGTCAACCGACTGTACGACTACTTCTCGCTCTTTGCCCATACGATTTCTGGCAACCGTGGTACGATAGACAAGTATATAGGAGACTCCATCATGGCATTCTGGGGTGCTCCCATAGAGATGGACACCAAGCTCCACGCGACCCTTGCCTGCCGCGCTGCCCTTACCTGCCAGATGCAGGGATTCAACTTGTCCAACAGCTGGATACGAGAGGGCAAGCCCAAGTTCCGCACCCGGTTTGGAATCCACACCGGCGAGGTAGTCGTCGGCAACATGGGGTCTGATGAGAGGAT